>CAYWDW010000736.1:0-3175 GCA_964457105.1 uncultured Heliobacteriaceae bacterium | reverse complement strand
TTCCCTGATCATCGCCATGATCTTGTTGTACCTGTCTTCGGGCAGCACGCGCACCAGATTCATCATGCCCATCATCGAAGCCGTCCAGCCTGGCGCAAGGCCCCAGGTCTCAGGTTTCACGACGTCATCATCCACAATCATCATCATCAGATCGTCCTGCGGATAGCCCGGCACTTTCCTCTTTTCCTCTTCGGTCAGCGCGACCACAGTTGACTGTTTCTTCACCAGCGTCATGCCGCACTTCGGACAGGAGCCGGGTTTGTCCGATTTCACTTCGGGATGCATGGGGCACGCATACAAAGCGCCCTGCGCAGTGAGCGGCATCGGCAGCGCCGCCTTTTGCCCAACGGCGTGCGAAACATTCTGTTCCGCTGTCGTCATCCCCATCCCGCGTCCGAAGCCGGGGCCGAAGTCTTCGCTCAAAGCGTGCCCCTGCCGCAGCATGCCCATGCCTTCTTCCATCCCCAGGCCGGTTTGTGAACCGCTGCCGTGCGACATCGCCATCGGCCCGACCATCGAGACCATCTGATTCATCATGTGATGCGGCATATGGCAATGCAGCATCCAGTCGCCTTCGTATTGCGCGACGAACTCGACATCGCGCGCCTGCGCCACGCCGACGAGGACCGTGTTGCCCGGATACCAGGCCGCTTCAGGGATGCGCCCGCCTTCGGTGCCGGTCACCTGAAACTGCATCCCATGCAAATGAATCGGGTGATGATCCATGCCGAGGTTGACCAGGCGAATGCGCACGCGCTCGCCCTTCCTGATAATCAGCGGCGTCGTGGCGGGCGCGGACTTGCCGTTCATCGTCAGCCAGTTGAACTCCATCGAGAATGTGTTGGGCACGTCGTTATTCGGCAGCAGCGCCCACTCCTGCAGGATGATCCCGTAATCCTTATCCACGCGCGGCGTGTGCGGCGTTTTCGGATGAATGACGAACAGGCCGATCATGCCGATCATCTCCTGCATCGCGCCGTGCGAGTGATAAAAGAAGGTGCCGTTCTGATTGACCGTGAATTCATAAATGAACACGCCGCCCGGTTCGATCATCGGCTGACTGATGTAGGGCGTGCCGTCCATTTCAATCGGAATTTCCAGCCCATGCCAGTGAATCGTCGTCGGCTCCGGCAGTTTGTTCTCAAAGATGACGCGCACGCGGTCGCCTTCGATGACTTCGATCATCGGCCCCGGCACGCTGCCGTTGTAACCCCACGCCCACATTTTGCGCGCCGGCCCCATGTGTGTTTTTGGCATGAGTTCGCAATGGACAACTTCGGCGCGCAGGTTGAAAACCTTGACCCCGTTGTCCAGCGTGTATTCGAGTTTTGGCAGGTCGGGCGTCTGCACGGGCACGTATTGCCCGGTCGGCGGCTTCGCCTGTTCGGCCATCATCTTCGCGTGATCGTGTTCCGGCATCGCCGTCTTGTCCGTTTGCGGCTGGCCGGGTTTCGGTTCCGGCTTCGGTTTCGGCATCTGATGGCCTTCGTGCTGTGCCGCCGCCGTCTGGTTCAATACCAGGCTGGCACCAAGCAGGCTCGAAGCCTGCAAAAACTTTCTTCGCATCCAGTTCATATTTTCCATTGCGATAATTCCTCCAATAAAAATGTCGCGTCTCCTTCAATCACGGTCGTCCGCATTCGCCGGATTGCCGCCTTCCATGCCGCCCGGCGCGTCAAGCGCCCCGTTGAGCAGATAGCCGCGCAGCAACACGGCGTGCTGCCACGTGTTGACGAGCGCCTGCACATATTCGACGCGCACCTGAAAGAGCGTGCGCTGTGCGATCAGCACCTGCGGATAAGCTGCGGACATCTGCCGAAAGTTGGCGCGATACAGATCGTAAGCGCCCTGCGCCTGCGGGACGATTTGCTTTTCGTATTGCGTGGCCACGCGCAGCGCATTCAGATAGGTGCGAAACGCTGAAGCAAAACGCGCGCGCAACAGCAACTCGACACGGCGCACTTCGCGCTCGGCCATTTCCAGTTCAGCACCGGCAGTCGCGATGCCGCCCTGATTGCGATTCCACAGCGGAATGCGCAAGCCGACTTCGACCGAAGCCTCCGGCCCGGTGCGTCTGGCATTGGGAAGTTCCTTTTCAAGCAGTTCGCGGCTGTAGCCGAAGGCTCCGCGCAAAAAGAGATCAGGCGCATTTTCGGCTTTCGCGCGCGTGAGCGAGGCTTTGGCGCGTTCGACGCCGACGCGTGCGCGTTTCAGTTCCGGGCTGTTGGCAAGCAGGCTGGTCAGCAGTTCTGCCTGATTGAGGACCGGCAAGCCCTTGTCCAGCTCGCCCGACAGGCGCGCAGGTTTGAGAAACGGATTGCCGATGACGGCGGCCAGTTCCTGCCAGACCTGATCGCGCTCGTTCTCAGCCATCATCAAATCAAGCTCCGCGCGGTCGGCCTCGATGCGAATCTGTGCGACATCGGGGCGGTCGGCCTGTCCGATGTTGAATAGTTCGTTCGTTGTGCTGACCGCGTCCCGCGCCAGCTTCGCCAGTTGCGTGCGCACTTCGACGAGTTCCTGCGCGCCGAGCGCCTGATAAAACAGCACGCGCACGGCGTTCAGAATGCGCTGTCTTTGCGCGGCGGCGGCCTGTTCGGCCTGATTTTTTTCCTGCGCGAAAATCGCGCGACTCTTGCCGAGCTTGCCGCCGAGCGGAATGGTCTGTTCGATAAAGCCCAGATGCTCGCTCTTCTCGCTGAGGGCGCGAAAAGCGAGTTCCTCGCCGGCATAGCCGATGACCGGATTGGGCATCAATCCGGCTTGGACGCGGCGGCCTTCAGCGGCGCGAATCGCCGCCTCAGCCTGCGCCAGCGTCGGGTTGCCCTCCAGCGCCATTCGTTCAAGATCAGCCAGCGTCATCGGCTGCCCCTGAGACTGCGCGCGGTCGGTCGGACTTGTGATTCGTGATGCTGACAGTTGGACGGGGGCTGAAGCTGCTGTTTGCGCCAGCGCCTGGATCTGCCCTGTCAGAATTAGCAGCGACAGCGCAGCATAAACCGCGCGGGTCAGGCAGGTTTTTCCAACGCTGAAAAACTCTGCGCCTGGAAAGAAAGAATGCATGCCGTGATTCTCCTTATAATTTTTCACTGGTTCGTCAGTAGCCCGTCAACAAAGTTCTCTGACATTTTCCTTTCCCCCATTTTCTTTTAAAGACAAGGCAAAAAGGAAAATA
>CAYWDW010000735.1:0-3182 GCA_964457105.1 uncultured Heliobacteriaceae bacterium | reverse complement strand
GCTTGGCGATGGAGATGGTCACTGCTGGCTGCGCTGTAGCAACCCGCTCGCTACCACTCGCGGTACTGATTCGCTGGCTCGCCCCGTCGCCCAAGCCGAACATCACATAATCAGCAGGCTCTTCGGGGCCGTCTTCGATCTTCGCCACATCGCGGAGGTAGACCGGGCGGTCGTTGAAGACGCCGATGACCACGGCGCCGACCTCCTCAGCGGATTGCAGAAAGGCGCCGGTTTCGACCAGGAACTCGCGGTTGCCGGATGAAAACCCGCCCGATTGCGACTGACGGTTTGATTGTTCCAGCACCGGGAGAATGGCCGCGGGCGCGACGTTGCGCGCGGCCATGCGGGCTTCGTCCAGCAATATGCGAATCTGTCTTCGCTGTCCGCCGATGATTTTCACTTCGGAGACATCGTTGACCTCTTTGATCTGATCGTGAACCTGCGCGGCGATTCGCCGCAAGGTGAAATGATCGTAACGGTCACTCGAAAGCGTCAACGCCAGGATCGGCACGTCGTCAATCGAGCGCGGCTTGACCAGCGGCTGTGACGCGCCCGGCGGAATCAAATCGAAATTCGCCAGCAGCTTTTGATTCAACCGGACAATCGCGTCTTCCTCATTCTGACCGACGTAAAAGCGCACAACCGCCATCGCAAGCCCCGGCGATGAAGTCGAATAGATGTACTCGACGCCCGGAACTTCCCAGAGCAATTTTTCCATCGGCCCGGTCACGCGTTCTTCGATTTCTTTCGCCGAAGCGCCGGGCATCTCGACGAAAACATCAATCATCGGCACGATGATCTGCGGCTCTTCTTCGCGCGGCAGCATCAGAACCGCGCCCAGGCCGAGCAGGATCGAGGCCACGACGATGAGCAACGTCAGCTTGGAGCCGATGAAGGCGCGCGCGACTTTTCCGGTCAGTCCGATTTTATTCTTCATTGAATTTTCACTCCGTCTCTCACACTCGCCACGCCGTCCACCACGATGCGCTCGCCGTCGCTCAAACCCGATAACGCTTCAACGCTTTCGCCGTAACTCTTGCCGGTTTTGACGAGGCGCAAACGGGCGACGCCCGCGTCGTCAACCACAAAAACGCCGGTCAATTGGCCGCGCTGCGCCACCGCCTTTCGCGGAACCAGGATCGCCTGCCTCTGGCCGCTTGCGAAACGGGCGACGCCATAAAGGCCAGAGCGCAACGACTGTCGCGCGGGCAGATCAACCTTCACCGTATAACTGCGGCTCATCGGATCCGCGACGGGCGTGATCTCGGAGACGCCGCCTTCCAGATCGTCCGCGCCGAGGGCGTCAATTCGCACACGCGCCCGCTGGCCCATTCCGATTTTGCCGAGTTGTGATTCTTCGACGGCGACCTCCAGCCTGTAACGCGAGCCGTCTTCAATCGTCAGCAACGGCGCGCCCGGCGCCGCCGTCGAACCGACCTCCGTATGCTTCGCCACAACTACGCCGCTGATCGGAGAAGTGATGCGCGCATAACTGACAAAGACCTGCGCGTTCGCAACCTCGGCTTTGGCCTGATCTATCCCGGCCAGCGCCTGCTGTTTCTTTGCCGCCATCATTTTCAGATTGTCGCCGGCTCGTCGGGCCTCGGCTTCGGCCATCTCCTGTCTGGACTTCGCCTCGTCGAATTCCTGCGGGCTGACGGACTTTCGCTCGATCAACGACAGGTAGCGGGCATAGGTCGAATCGGCCAACCGCTGATTGGCTTCAGCGGCGTCCTGCGCCGATTTCGCGGCGTTGATCGCCTGCTCGACTTCGGCCAGACCTTCCCGCGCCTGCCGCAAACCAGCCTCGGCCTTTTGCAGTTGCGCGCTCGCATCGCGGTTATCAATTTCGACGATGACCTGGCCAACGCTTACCTTATCGCCTTCACGCGCGCGCAAGCTGATGACCGTTCCCATAATCTTTGACGATAAGACGGTCGTTGTCTTCGACCGCACCGTGCCTGTCGCCTCGTAGTAATCTTCGACCGGCGACATTGAAACGCGCTCGACGCGCGCGCCTTTGACAACTGGAGGCTTCTCCACCGCGGCCTCCGACTTTTGTCCGCACGATGCGACGCTCATCGCCAACAATCCGATCGCCAGTAGAATGGTAAATTTCATCTTCATCTCTGTCTCCATCAATTCGAATCCATAAGCTTTAAGGCTTCGTCAGGAGGCGAATGCTTCTACGTCTGTCAATCTGCCGGTCGCCAGCAGGACGTTGGCGTAACCGACGTAATGGTCGTAGCGAGCCGCGAGCAGGTTCAAACGCGCACGCACCATCGCCGTCTCGGCGCGCAGGACTTCGGTGATAGTCGTCAACCCTTCGTGGTAGCGGTCCTGCACGATGCGCAAGGCCTCAGTGGCGTGGCCGATTACTCGCCCGGCGACGAGTAGCCTTTCGCGCGCGGAGACGTATTCCTGCCAGGCCCGCACGACTTCAAGGCGAATTTGATTCGCCAGGTGTTCCTGTTCGCTTGCGGCAAGCTCAGCCGCCGCCCGCGCCTGCCTGATTCGCGCCTTGCGTCCGGCGTCGAACAAATTGAACGTGACGCTGGCGCCGATCAGATAATCGCCGCTTCCGTCATAAATCCATTTGTTGGCGCTCACGCCGGCATTGGCGAACACGTCAACGCGCGGCAGGAATTCGCCGCGAGCGCCTTTCCATTGCTCCCGCCGCGAATCTCTGGACAATGCGGCGCGCGAATAATCCGGGCGATGATCGAGCGCCGTCCGCATCAACTCCCCCTGGCCGGCCACGTCGAAGGTCCTGGCGACGAGCCGCCCGCTGACATTCTGCGGCGCGTCCACCGGCAATCCGAGCGCGACGTTCAAGGCCGCCCGCGCCACGACGACCTCGCCCGCAGCCTGAATCTGCTGCTGTCGAAATTCGGCGAGTTGCGCTTCCGCCGACAGCAAATCCGAACTGACAGCCGCGCCGGCCTCGACGCGGTCGCCGCTTCGTTTGACGTCGGCTTCCGCCAGTTTGACCGCTTCGTCAGCCACCTCTTTCTTCATCCGCGCCAACAGAACCCCGTAATATGTCTTGAGCGCTTCGAATCGAATCCGCTGCGCCACCTGATCGGTCTGCGCGTCAGCCTGTTTCTGATTGAGTTTGGCGACGGCGACGCGGGTTGAAGTCTGCCGCCCGTCGAAGAGCGGCGCTTTGATCGTCACGCCGA
>CAYWDW010000734.1:0-3193 GCA_964457105.1 uncultured Heliobacteriaceae bacterium | reverse complement strand
GGCGAAGTCGGAATCGTCTGGCCACCCCACGAGCCGTAATAGCCGCTCGAATTGGCGAGGGCTTTGGCGTAGGTGTAAGCCACCTGGTATTGCAGGCCTTTGCTGAAGCGTTTCTGCAACGTGGCCTGCAGCGCGTTGTAACTTTGCGTGCCGTTCGATTCGGTGCCTGAAATGTTGCCGATGTTTTTGAGCGCCGGATTGCCCGACAGGTACGGACTCGCCGCGGTCTTCGGTGTGCCGTCAGCATTGAAGCCGCCCAGCAGTCGGCGTTGCAGGTAAGGCATCGGCACCATCAGGTGGGTGCCGTGCTGACCGACGTAACCGACCTGGAGCGTGGTGTCAGGCGTGATTTGATGCTGCACTGACAGGTTCCATTGCTGCACGACGGCGGGGCGCACATTCGGATCCCACAGGCGAATGATTGTGCCCGCAAACTTGTCAGTCGCTGAAGTCAGCACGGTCAGCCCGTCCTGCGTGCGCGAAGCCGGCAGCGTCAGCGACGAATAGTTCTTGTCGAATTCAGTCGTGAACGGCGGGTTGAGCGGCAGCCGCAGGTTGGTGCCCGTGCCTTCGAGATACGATGAAATCGTGTAGGCGCCGCGCACCACGGTTCGGCGATTGAGCGCCGCCGGCGTCCAGGCAAAGCCGAGGCGGGGCTGAAAGTTGCCGATGTCGGCGTGGTGCGGGTTATAGAGCGCGCGATTGTCGCCGTAAATCGTGGCCGGAGTGCTGCAGCCGAGATCGGCGCGGCCCTTGCCCGCGCACTGAATCGCGCCGCTGATCGGATCAAAATTCACCTGCCGGTCTTTGACCTCAAGCCAGGGCGTGTGCGTTTCATAGCGCAGTCCGAGATTGAGCGTCAGCGTATTCGAGAAGCGCCAGTCGTCCTGAAAATAACCGGCGATGACGTGCGAACGCTGACCCCAGGTGCCGGTGTTGACGCCGCGTCCGAGCGCATCCGGCAGACCGAGAAAGAAATCGGCCCCGCCATCGCCCGTGCCGCCCGCCACCGAGAGCGGATCCGGCCCGGCGGTGTACCGACCGCTGAAATTCATAAAGCCCGTGCGGCCATTGTTGCCGGCATAGAACGTATTCACGCGGTTTCGCTTGTATTGAAATCCGGTGCGAAAGATGTGCTGCCCGTGCGTGATGACCAGCGAATCCTCGAACTGAATCACCGTGTCGGCGAAAAGCTGCTGCGTGCCGGTGTTCGCATCGCCAATGCCATTGACGAAGGACGAGCCGAAGCCGAGCGCAAACAGGCCGGGGCCGCGTTCGTTGCCGTTGGTGATGCCCAGTTCCTGCGCCACATTGCCGAGGCCCTTCGTCGCGCCGCCGTTGTGGACCCGCACATAATTGACGCCGGCCCGCACTTCATTGACGAGGCCCGGATTGAAGGTGTGCGTCCAGTTCACGACGGTGTTGTAAGTCGGCGCATTGAGAAAGCTGTCGGCAAAGAGCGGGAAGGTATTGGTTGACGGATTGTCAGTCCGGCTTTGCGAATAACGCCCGAAGATGCGGTCGTTCTGGGAGAGGTTGTAATCAATCTTCACGTCCCCCTGATCCATGTGGTTGAAGGAACTGGTTGAGTTGAAGTAGTTGCCCTGCGTCCGGCTGTTGACCGGCAGGGGATAGAGCGGGGAACTGAACAGGGCTTTGGCCACCGGGTTGATCAGGTTGAGCGGAATCTGATTGTTCAGGAACGGCACGCGCCGACCGCTGGCATCAAGCTGGAACGGGTTGTAAAGCTGCGCGCTGACTTCTGAAAAATCGCCCTGCCGCTGCTTTGCAGTAAAGACGGTGATCGCGCCGGTCGAAGCCGGAGTGTTGTTGCGCAAGCCCTGATAATCGGCAAAGAAGAACAGCTTGTCGCGCACAATCGGGCCGCCGAATGTGCCGCCGAACTGGTTGTAGCGAATCTTCGGTTTGGGCGAGCCGAACAGATTGTTGCTCCAGTTGTTGGCGTTGAGCACGTCGTTGCGAAAGAACTCGTAGGCCGAACCGCGATACTGATTGGTGCCCGACTTGATCGAGACGCTGATGATGCCGCCCTGGAAATTGCCGAATTCAGCCGAAGCGTTATTCGTAATCAGGTTGAATTCCTGAATGGCATCCGGGGCCGGCGTGAAGCCGACCAGGTTATCCGACACCTGATTGTTATCCATGCCATCAAGCAGAAAGTTGTTGGCCTGTTCGCGGTTGCCGTTGATATACGGCCTGCCGCTGAAAATGGCCGGGCCGCCGCCGACCAGTGACGCCGGATTCGGATTGACGCTGCCGGGCGAAAGCAGCGTCAGTTGAATGTAATTGCGCGTGGCAAGCGGCAGCGCCGTGTTGGTGCGCGAATCAATGACCGTGCTGAGTTGCGTGGTGTCGGTCTGCAGCAGCGGAGCCGTGTCCGTCACTTCAATGGTCTGCGTGAGTTCGCCGACCTGCATTTTAATATCCACGCGGGCGGTCTGATTGAGTTCAAGCTGGAGCGCCGAACGCAGGGCGACCTTGAAGCCCGGCGCTTCGACCTTGATTTCATAACTGCCGACCGGCAGGCGCGGCAGGTTAAAGATGCCTTCGGTATTGGTTTCAGTTGACCAGACCGTGCCGCGCGCCTCGTCCCTGGCGGTGACTTTGGCATTGGTGATCGGGGCATCGGACTGATCTGTGACCTTGCCCAGAATCGCGGCTGTGACCTGCTGCGCTGAAGCTGGCTGGCACAGCGCGCCAGCGACGAGCAGCAGCGCCAGCAGCGGTGCCAGGCGGGAAAGAAGCTGGCGGACCTGATGGCTTTCACCGTTCATAAATTCATTCTCCTTTCGATGCGTGCTTGAGAAACAGGCCGGACAGGTCTGGCCGCCACAGGTCTGCCCTGAAACCAGGCCGGAGGTGGCTGATTGAGCATCTGCGACCCGGCGCGGCTGACGACTGCCAGCCTGGCAATCTGCCTGACAGGCAGGCTTCTTCAATCCCGGCAAAGCCGCACAATTCGTCTTGGAATGGGTTCCGGTTGCCTGTACAATCGGGCCACTGGAATCATCAGGCGAAAAACAGACGAGACACACATCAGCCAGCGCCAGGTGCCGAAGCGACACTCAGCATCAGCCGGGCTGTCATCCGCGCTGTTCGTTACAAAATGGATCAGGACCGCTGCGTTAATCTCTGCGGTTCAATTCAGGTGATCAACCAGGTTCTTTTCAGC
>CAYWDW010000733.1:317-3204 GCA_964457105.1 uncultured Heliobacteriaceae bacterium | reverse complement strand
CTGAGTTTTCATTGCGTCGCCATCAGACACTTTGATCTGCTCTTTGCGCACGGTCATCTCGCGCCACTGCCCGTCATATTTGTACTGGCGCGGATTCGCCGGGTTGATCTCTTCCTCGTAGACATCCGAGGTGTCAGGCCCGCCCGTCGTCATGGCGACTGAACACCATTTGCTGTGGCCGAGGCTGGGGAACGGCACGCCCAGAATGCTGACGCCTGAGACGGCGAAATCGCCCGCGTAAATTCTGACTTCGTAAAAACGAAACTCGCCGTACCAGCCGAGGTGCGGGTCAATCACGGCGTAGGGAACTTTCAGCGCAGTCTTTGACGGCGCGAGCAGCATTTCATTCGAGCCGCGATAAGCGACCGGGTCAGGATCAATCCCGGCGCGTTTCAAATCGCCTGCGGCTTCGCCTTCGGGCCAGCCCCAGATGATGTAACGACCAAGCGCGATGACCTGCGCCGGATGCAGTTCGGGCGCCCATTTCGGCACCTGTTCGGGATGTTCGCGCATGAACTGTTTGATGCCTTCCTGATAGGCTTCAATGCAGGCGCGCATCTTCGGGCTGACCTCGTTCCAGCGTTGCCGGCTGATGGCGGCGTGCTGCCAGGCGCGCTGCCGCCAGTCGTGCCGGAACCATTCGGGGCCGAAGGCTTCAGACATTGTGCCTTCGGCCTTGCGGTAATTGCGCAGCAGTTCTTCAAGGCGGTCCTCGGCCTGGGCATAACCAATCGCATAAGCCGCGTCCTCAAGCGTGGCGGCAAAAATATGCGGCACGCCGAATTCATCGCGCAGAATTTCGATCCGGGAATTTCTGGCCGCGACTTTCTTCGCCTTCGCGGTCTGCGCGTGAGCATCGAAGATAACGAAGAGCAGTAACAACGGCAGTAGTTGATGGATTCGTTTCATGGTCATTCGTCCCTGATGAATTGGGGAAGAGAGATGACGGAACATCGGTACAGTACAGGGAGCGGTAGCGACCTGGCGCTCGGAAAGTGGCCTGCTGATGAGTCACCAGGTCGCTACCGCTCCCTGTACTTCCGTTATCTCTCTTCTTCGACTATTCGCAATAAAGCCAGATGAACCGCTTTGGCATTGAGTGATGATTTGAACACCAGCACACTGGCCGGAAGCTGCGCGGGCGCGTCACGACTGCATCGCTGCTCTTCTGAAACCGCGAGCAGATAATCGCTGAACCCGCCGCGCGCGAAATCCTGCAACCGATCATTCAGATAACGCGGCGTCCAGTAACCGAGCAGTTCCAGATAAACTTTTTTGCCGTTCGGATGAACGAACGCGAGATCGGGCACGAACGCCGTTTCGCCGAGGTCAATCACTTCGTGATCGGCGCGCAATCGCCATTCGCTGCCTATTGCGTCCCAGCCTTCAATGATTTTTTTCAGCGCCGGATTTTCATCAGGCAATTCTTCGCTCAGATAATGCGAATGCAGTTTATGCTGATCGCTGCTGAGTTCAAAGAAAGCCGGGCCGTTTTTCGCCGTGATCTCGGCCTTCATGCGCCAGCCCGAATACAGCAGCAGCGCGGGCAGAAAGACGGCCATCTGAATGCCGTATTTCTGTGACCGGTGAAAGAGCGACACCGGGCCGCTCAGCCTGATTTCATAACCTGTCTTCGGATGCCCGCTGATCGTGTGAATCAGCCCGCGCCGCCTGATTTCCAGAAACAACCGGCGACTGACTTCAGGCTCTTTGTTGTCGAGCCACAGGCGCAGTTCAGTGCAACGATAGAGCAGCGCCTGAGCCTGCGCGACGTTGTAACGATCCAGCAGTTCGCGCGCGCTGAGTTCATCAAAGCGCGTCAGTCGCTGATTCGCCGGCAGATCGGCATACAAACCTGACATGACTTCCGCCGGAGAACATTCCAGTTCTCCGGCGACTGCGGCAAGCGCCTCTGTGCGCGTCGTTTCATTGACCGGATGCTGAGCGGCAGCTTTGAAAAACAGCGCGGCGCGCAGTTCCGCCGGATCCTTTGCGCTGACGGTTTCAAATTCGCAGCGATCATCGAGCAGCTTGATCAGCCCGCGCAGAATGCGGTAATCGGTGCCGACGCCGACATATTCATCCAGCGCGCGCGCAAGTTCAGCACGGGTCTTGTCGAGGTGCTGACTGAAGATGAAGATCAGGTCTTCCGCCGTTTGCAGATGATTCGCATCGGCGGCGTCAATATAGCGCGGGGCAATTTTACTGCCCCGCTGCCAGCTCATGGCCAGGTCTGCGGTCAGCATTTGTTCTGATGATGTTGTTCGTTCGACGGCGGCAGCTACAGCTACCAGCCGGAAAGACAACTGGCGTGACGATTCGGAGCGCGGGCAGCCTGCCCGCATAGTTTGCCCCGCCTGTCTGTTGAAATTTCAAGGCCCCCTTCGTGAAAGTCAGGCGGGCAGGCTGCCCGCGCTCCGAAAGAAAGCGCTGCTCCATCGCCATTCTTCAGGGCGGGCGCAAAGACCGGCCTTCACCGGATTATTTTCAATGTAAGCGAGCGCATTTGCGTAATGGCGCGCGTTCCGAATATAGCGATCAAAGAAATCCGCCTGCCAGAAACTGCCCTGCCGATGCAGCGCCGCATTACATTTGTTGGCCGTGTACGATTTCCACGAATGCAGAATCCGATCCAGATTCCAGCCCGCCAGTGGCGTCAACAAAACGTGAACGTGATTCGGCATCACCACCCACGCCTGCAACCGGTATCGCTCGCCATCGAAATGCAGCAGGTTCTCCTGCACAATCCTGGCCATCTCATCCTGTCGCAAATAACAACGGCCACAGCCCTGATCCAGATATGCATCCACTCGTTTCCGTCGCTCTTCGTTGAAATCTTCCTGAGGCAGATGTGCCAGTTCTCTTTCCCATCGTTCCAGCACCTCCG
>CAYWDW010000733.1:0-307 GCA_964457105.1 uncultured Heliobacteriaceae bacterium | reverse complement strand
ATCAAACAAGCGATAGCAAATCGCCTGCGTTGTTTCCGCGCCATCAAAATGCGGCAGATAGCCCCGCGAATACCAGCCATCACGCGACTTTGATTTGGGAAAGCTGAGACGATTCATCTTTACCTTTGGAGCATCTGGAGCGCGGGCTGCCAGCCCGCCCCATTGGAGCGCGGGCTGCCAGCCCGCCCCGTTTTCGCTGCCGATGTGCCGAAATTTCAACCGACAATTTCACCAGTCGGGGGGGCCCCCGGCCCCCCCGCCCCAAGCAAAACGCCGGGCCGGCGGACCCCCCGCCGCCCCACCAGCC
>CAYWDW010000732.1:0-3212 GCA_964457105.1 uncultured Heliobacteriaceae bacterium | reverse complement strand
GAATTCTCGCCGCTTTGCATTCGTCAGCGCAGGTTGCCCCGAAGCTGTGACCACCGAAAGCAAAGCGGCGAGAATTCGCCGCACTCCATACTCGACCGCGTACTTTCAAAACGCGCTCTTACTGAACACAGGAGGAATCACAGTGGCAAAACCAGACAAATTCGCGCAGATCGTTTATCGCACAGGCAGCAGAGGTTTATTCAGCGGACTTTTTCTCGGTGTCGTAATAGTCCTGCTGGCAGCCTGTCGCCCTGCGCCGGCGCTGACTGAGGCAACCAGTCCAGCCGCAAAGGCGAGGCCGGCAACCGGCCTCGCGCCGGTCAACGATATTCAGATGTATTACGAAACTCACGGCGACGGCCCGCCGCTTATCCTGCTGCACGGCGGGCTGAGCAACACCGGCGCCTGGGCAAATCAGATTCCCGCGCTGGCCAGGCAATACAAAGTGATCGCGGTTGACAGTCGCGGGCAGGGCCGCTCGACATTTTCAGCACAACAGATCAGCTACGCGCTGATGACTTCTGATGTCGTTGCGCTGATGGATTACCTGGGCCTCAAAAAGGCGCACATCCTGGGCTGGAGCGACGGCGCCATCATCGGTCTCAATCTGGCCATCAAATACCCGGATCGCGTGAACAGGCTGATCGCTTACGGCGCGAACTACAATCCATCCGGCATGCGCGCCGATGCGATGGAGAACAAAAAGATCAAGGCTTACCTCGAAAAAGCGGCGCGGGAGTATCAGGCGTTGTCGCCCGCTCCGTCGCAGTGGGAGGCCTTCGAGAAGAACATGGGTCAGATGTGGGCCTCCGAGCCGAATTTCACTGCCGAGCAGTTGCGCGGCATCAACGTCCCGACATTGATTCTTGACGGCGACAATGACGAAGCCATCTCGACCGAACACACGAAGGCGCTGGCCGGCCTGATTCCGCGCGCTGAACTGATTTTCATTGCTGGCACGGGACACTTCGCTCCGCAGGAAAAGCCGGAAGAATTCAATCGGATCGCCCTTGAGTTCCTGGGCCGGTAACGGCTTGTTTACTTTGCCTATTCAGGACAAGGAGAGAACCACATGACAACACCGACAAAACTGGCGCACGTCGTTTATCAAACCAGACGCTACGAAGAGATGCTTGACTGGTATCAGCAGGTCTTTGAGGCCAGGGTGGTCTGGCAAAATCCGGCCTTCGCCTTTCTCACTTACGATGATGAGCATCACCGCTTCGCGTTTGCGAATATGGCGGCTTTCAACCCGGATGCCGCCGAGGTTACGACGCGGCCTGACACGGGCGTCAATCACGTCGCTTACACCTGGGCGAACCTCGGCGACCTGCTGGAAACTTATGCGCGGCTGAAAGAAGCGGGCATCACGCCGTACTGGCGGGTTCATCACGGCGTGACGCTCTCGCTTTATTACCGCGACCCGGACGGCAACCGCATGGAATTTCAGGTAGACGCCTGCACCGTCGCCGAGGCCAATGCCTATATGCACAGCGCAGCCTTTGCCGCCAATCCCATCGGCATTCTGATTGACCCGGATGAATTGCTGGCACAGCACCGCAGCGGCGTTCCCGCTGAGCAATTGCTCAAAATGCCGCCGGGTGAAATGTCGCCGATTCCGACGGAACACGGTCTCAATCCGTAACACAGAAGGAAATTTATGAATCGCTTATTCGTTTTCGTTGCGTGCGGCTTTCTGTTGCTCGTCAGCAGCGAACGCGCGGGCGCGCAGTGGACGCAGTTTCGCGGCCCCAACGGAGCAGGCGTGGATTCAGCGGCAGGCTATCCGATCGAGTTTTCGCCGACCAGAAATATGGCGTGGAAGGCGGCGATTCCCTACGGGCAGTCATCGCCCGTCGTCGCAGGCACGCGGCTTTACGGCACGGCGAGCGCAGGCGAACGATTGATTACGTTCTGCCTCGACACGCGCACAGGCCGCGAACTGTGGCGACGCGACGTGAAGCGCGACCGCGTGCAGGTCGCCTACAAAACCAACGATCCGGCCTCGCCGACGCCCGCCGCAGACGAAAGCGGTGTCATCGCCTTCTTCCCTGAACTGGGTCTGGTTGCGTATGACAACGGCGGGAAGGAGCGCTGGCGCTATCGCCTCGGCCCATTCAAAAACTTCTACGGCATGTCAGCTTCGCCGGTCATTGCCGGAGGCCTGGTTGTGCTGGTCTGCGATCAGCAGGCCGGGTCGTATGTCATCGCGCTTGACCGCGCGACCGGGCGCTTGCGCTGGAAGACCGAACGACCGGGCGCGATCATCGGCTGGTCAACGCCGATGGTCTTTCGACCGGATGCGACACGCGCCGATTTGATCGTCCTCGGCTCGACGCGACTTGATGCTTATGACCTCGCGTCAGGAGCGCCACGCTGGTGGCTGCCGCTGGCATCCGGTGGTTCGATGGGCACGCCGCTGGCGCACGGCGATACGCTGATGATCTCGACGCTGGGCAGCAATGAACCGATGCTGCCGACCTTCGCCTCAGCGCTGGCGAAATACGACAAGGACCAGGACGAGCGTTTGTCGCTCGCAGAATTTCGCGGTGACGCAGACCTCGGAGAGCATTTCGGCTGGATTGATGAAAACGACGACAAAGTCATCGTGATCGAGGAATGGGACACGGCGCGAGCCTATGGCCTGGGCGACTGGGGCGCGATTGCCGTTCAGCCCGGCAACGCGCGCGGTCAGCTCAAAGCGGACGCGGTGCGCTGGCGCTTTCAGAAAAACATTCCCTACATTCCCGCGCCGCTGTTTTATCAGGGCGTGTTTTACCTGGTGAAGACCGGCGGCATCATCACTGCGCTCGATGCCGCAACCGGTAAACTGCTGAAGCAGGGCCGCAGCCCCGGCGCGCTGGGTGAATACTATGCGTCGCCCGTGGCGGCGGACGGCAAGGTATTTCTGGCGAATACGGACGGCAAGGTGACGGTGCTCAAAGCGGGCGCGCAGTGGGAAGTCCTCGCCGTCAACGACCTCAGCGAAGAAATCAGCGCGACACCGGCCCTGAGCAATGGGCGGATTTACGTGCGCACACGCCATACGTTGTACTGCTTCAATTCCTCACATCAGGTCAATGTGCAATAGCGTGGACGGGCCGGTACCGCGCGCGTCGGGCCCCCGGGGGTACGCTAACCCCCCCCCGGCCGGCGCGCCCCGGGACCGCCCCCGCCCGGGGGGAGGGTTAGAAATAAAAGCAACCCCGGCG
>CAYWDW010000731.1:0-3213 GCA_964457105.1 uncultured Heliobacteriaceae bacterium | reverse complement strand
GGCGGCAGCGCCTCGAAAATCAGCCTTACGGTCGCTGGACCAAACTGGTCTTTGAAAACCTCTTTCCTTCCCGTCACCCCTACGCCAACGATGCGACCGGTTCGCACGAAGATCTGACGGCGGCGACGCTGGATGATGTGAAGGAGTTTTTCAAGACGTATTACACGCCGAACAATCTCTCGCTCGTGATCGCCGGAGACTTCGATCCGGCAGAAACGAAGCGGCTGATCGAAAAATATTTCGGCACGATTCCGCCCGGTCCCGCGCTGGATCGTCCGGCGCGCGGCGCGGTCAGACTCGACGGCGAAAAGATTGTCGAAGTCAGAGACCGCGTGCCGCAGGAGCGCGTTTACCTCGCGTGGCACAGCCCGGCGTTCTTTGACGCCGACGAAGCCGAGATGGATCTGATCACGCTGATTCTGACCGACGGATTGTCAGCGCGGCTCAGCAAAGCGCTCGTTTACGACCAGCAGCTCTGTTCGGATGTCAGTTCGTTCCCGCTCACTATGGAAGCGGCGGGCATCTTTATCGTTCAGGCGACGGCGCGGCCCGGCGCGTCGCTCGCGCAGATCGAACAGATCGTGACTGATGAAATCGCGCGGCTCGCCAAAGACGGGCCGACCGCGGCGGAACTCAGTCGCGCGCGCACGAAGTGGGAATATCAGTTCATCACCGGCCTCGAACGCATCGGCGGTTTCGGCGGCAAGGCCGACCGGCTGAATCAGTACAACACCTACCTCGGCGCGCCCGACAAATTCGAGGCCGATGTAGCGCGCCATCGCCACGCCACGATTGACAGCGTGCGCCAGGCGGCGGCGAAATGGCTCGACACGCGCCATCGGCTGCTCGTGCGCTTTCATCCTGAAACTTCGGGCCGCGAATCAACCATCGCGCTGGATCGCTCGAAACAACCGCCGCTCGGCGCTGATCGCAATTTCACCGCGCCCGAAGTCCGGTCAGCCAGGCTTGATAACGGCCTCGAAATTTTCGTCGTCGAGCGCCGCGATCTGCCAAAAGTCGCGGTGTCATTCGGCACGCGCGCGGGCAGCGTTCTCAATCCGGCGGGCAAGGACGGCCTCGCTGATCTGACCGTCGCGCTGATGAAGCGCGGCACAAAGACGCGCAAGGCGCTTGAAGTCGAAGACGCGCTTGGCGACCTCGGCACATCCATCGGCGGCGGCGCGGGCCGCGAGATGGCGAGCGTTGGCTTTGAAGTTCTCAAACGCAATCTGGCTCCGGCGTTCGCAATCTTTGCCGATGTGATTCGCCATCCGGTTTTTCCCGAAGCTGAAATTGACCGCGAACGCAAACAGCGGCTCGACGCGCTCGCGCAGGAATCGCAGGACGCCAACGCCATCGCGGCCCGCGTCGCTCCGCTGCTCGCCTTCGGTTACGATCATCCGTATGGCCGTCCCGCGCGCGGTCTGCCGGCGACGGTGCAAAAACTCACCCGCGATGATTTTGTGCAGTTTCACAACGCGAACTGGAAGCCCGGCAGTTCGGCTCTCTTCTTTGCCGGTGACATCACGCTCGCTGAAGCGACCATGCTGGCGAAGGAACATTTCGGAAACTGGCCCGGCGGCAAAGCGCCCGAAGCCGCAATCCCCGCGCCGCGCCCGGTCGGGCCGGGCCGCGTTTATCTGATTGATCGTCAGGACGCCGCGCAGACCATCGTCACGCAGATTCTGCCCGCGCCGCCGCGCAAATCCGCTGAATACTTCGCGCTCAGCCTGGCCGACGCCATCTGGGGCGGCGGTTTCGGCACGCGCCTCAATCTCAACCTGCGCGAAGACAAAGGCTATTCATACGGCGTCTTTTCGTTCCCGACTCTCTATTCAAAGGCCGGCGTCTGGCGCGCGAGCGGCGGCGTGCAGACCAACAAAACAAAAGAATCAGTCACTGAGTTCGTGAAGGAACTGAAATCACTGGCGGGAGAAAAACCACTGACGAATGATGAACTCGATCACGCCAGAGCCAATCGCGTGCGCGGTTATGCGCAGCAGTTCGAATCGCTCTTCCGCATCACCGATCAGATAGCCGGTCTGTGGGCCGACGGCTTGCCGATGACCGAGTTGCAGCGCGAACCGGAAGAACTGAAGAAAACTCCGCTCACCGCCGTCAACCGCGTGGCGCAGAAATACGCCGCGCCCGGCGGAGTCACACTCCTGCTCGTCGGTGATCTCGCAAAGATCGAAGCCGGGATTCGTGAACTCAGCCTCGGTGAAATCGTGCTTCTTGATGCGGAGGGGAAAGTGGTAACGAAGAAGCAGGAAAGAGGTCACTGACTTTTCATCTCAGGCTGAGCGATAATCAGGGGCGAAAGGAGAAAGATCCGAATGTCTGAACTGCTCGAAAGAATTACGATCAATCCTGAACAATGTGGCGGGCGGCCCTGCATTCGCGGAATGAGGATCAGAGTGATTGATGTGCTTGACCTGCTGGGGGCCGGACTCTCAACAGAAGAAGTGCTTGAAGAACTTCCTGACCTCGAAAAAGAAGATGTTCAGGCGGCGCTGCAATACGCAGCGCGTCGGCTGAACAGTCGTCAGGCTTTGACAGGCTCCGGAAGCTGATCTTCTTCCTCCTGCTTTCTCTCACGTCGCAGGGCTTCTTCCTTCTGCTGAAGCCTGCGGTAGTATTCAATCATGCGTTGTGGATCGTGATTGAGTTCTTCAGAAATCTTATGCCGCGTCTCTCTGATTCTCTCAATCGTCGGATCATCCTTCAGTTGCATCCTGCCCTCGCACTCTGACTTTTGCTGTTCATTCCAGCGGATAATTCGCCTCGCGCCACGCGCGAATCCCACCGGCCATTGACCACACATTCGTGTAGCCCATCTTTTGCAGGTTGTCAGCGGCGAGCGCCGAACGATAGCCGCCACCGCAATACAACACCAGCTCTGTCTTCTTATCCGGCACGAGCGCCACGATGTCTCGTTCGATGATGCCGCGACCAAGATGCTCGGCTCCGGCGGCGTGATCCTTTGCCCATTCGTGATCTTCGCGCACGTCAATGAAGCGGAAGTTGTCACCGGCGGACTGCCTGCGCCGGACTTCTTCAATCGTGATTTCGCGGATGCGACTTTTCGCGTCGTCGCATAACTGATCAAATTCGGTTGCGTGTTTCATCAGATGGCTCCTTTGATTGGTTCAGTACCGCGCGCGTCAGCACGCGGCTGGGTTTTGAGACCGCCGCTTGCTGACGCGCGCGGTA
>CAYWDW010000730.1:0-3219 GCA_964457105.1 uncultured Heliobacteriaceae bacterium | reverse complement strand
ACGGAAGGCACGGAAAGCTTCAGACCCTGGTCAGTTCGGTTTCCGTCTGTTTCGTTATTTCCGTTTGTTCCGTCATCTCTCTGCCTCTTCAACTTTGACTTCTTACACCCCCTGATGGTGAAACTGCCGTAAGCGGCTTTGAGCGCATCCATCAGCTTCGTTTTCGTCGTGTCGGCCAGCGCGACAGCCTGCCATTCGGAGAGCGTCATTGAAGCACTCTGCTGATTGAGCTAAGATGACGCCACTTCTGCCCCTGATGGTTATTGGCCCGAAAATCAAAGCTCACTTCTGCGTACCCGCTGTCAAAGGAGTAAGGAATACGCGGTCTCAAAAACTGATTCGCCGCTTTCCGGCGCTGCTGCCGGTGTTGCTGCTCGCGCTGACGAGCGTGGCCGAAGCGCAGTTCGGCAAGCTCAGGGAAAAGTTGCGCAAGGTTGAAGAGATCGGCAACAAGGCCGAGCGCGTCGGCAAGGGCAACAGCGAAATCAATGCCATCGTTTCAGCGATGGACAGCGCGCGCGGCAGTCTTTCCGATAGTGACCGGCGTGCTGGCGCTGCTGATTCCGGGCGGCGCGGGCGCGTGGTATTTTCTGGGGCGGCACAGTTCATCGCAGGCCGGCGCAGTGCCGGGCAGCAGCCATCCTGCGGCTGCGGCGGGCGCATCGGTTGCTGAACCGCCTGCCGCTACGACGGCAGAGGTTGCGGCTGATAAATCATCAGAGATGGAACACGGATTGAACTGAGGCGACGGATCAAAACAGATAATCGGCGCTGCGCTGCCGCCGCCGTTCAATCGGTGTTCTATTTTGCCTGAAGCAGATAGAATGCTGATGAAGCAGATGCGACAGATCGAAACTGATTGATCAGCATTCATCAGTCGCATCATTACAATCCGGGTTTCATCTTCAGGAGTTGGAAAAATGCTTTATCTCAAACAGCCCCGACTTGTCACCGCCAGCCTGATGCTGCTGGCTTTTCTTCTGACAATGGAAACATTCACACTGGCACAACAGCTCGAATATCCGAAGGCGAGGAAGCAGGATCAGGTTGACGATTATCACGGCGTCAAAGTTGCCGACCCGTATCGCTGGCTTGAGCAGGCTGACTCCGCAGAAACAAAGGCGTGGGTTGAAGCCGAAAACAAGGTCACGTTCGCGTTCCTCAACACCATTCCCGAACGCGAACGCATCAAGGCGCGGCTGACGAAGCTCTGGGATTACGAAAAATTCGGCGCGCCGTCCAGGCACGGCAATCGTTATTTCTACACCTACAATTCCGGGTTGCAGAATCAGAGCGTGCTGTACTGGACGAGTTCGCTGACGGGGGCAGGGAAGCTGTTGCTTGATCCGAACAAGCTGTCTGCTGATGGCACGGTCGCGCTTTCAGGCGGGGCTTTCAGCGATGACGGCAAGCTGATGGCTTATGGTTTGTCAGCTTCTGGTTCTGACTGGCAGGAATGGCACGTGCGCGAAGTCGAAACGGGCAAAGACCTGCCCGATGTCATCAAATGGGTGAAGTTTTCCGGCGCGTCGTGGACGAAGGATGGCAAGGGCTTTTTCTATTCGCGCTACGATGAGCCGAACGAAAAGACGCGGTTGCAGGACGCCAATTACTTTCAGAAGCTCTATTATCACCGGCTCGGCACGCCGCAATCTGACGACATTCTGATTTACCACCGGAGCGATCAGAAGGAGTGGGGCTTTGGCGGCGGCGTGACTGATGACGGGCGGTATCTGATCGTCAATGTCTGGAAGGGCACCGATCAGAAAAACCTGCTCTTTTACAAAGACCTCACCGACCCGCAGGCAAAGGTCATCGAACTGATCAGAGACTTTGACGCCGAGTATAGTTTTATTGACAACGACGGCCCCGTCTTCTGGCTCAAGACCGATTTGAACTCGCCACGCGGCAGGGTGATGGCGATTGACACGCGCAAACCTGAGCGCAGCAACTGGAAGGAACTGATTCCGCAGTCGGCTGAAACCATCGAAGGCGTCAGCGCGCTCAACAATCAGTTCGTCGTCACTTATCTGAAAGACGCGCATTCGCAGATCAAAGTCTTCGACCTGCACGGCAAATACGTCCGCGAAATCGAACTGCCCGGCCTCGGCAGCGCGGGCGGCTTCAGCGGCAAGCGCAGCGACACGGAAACCTTTTACACTTACACGAGCTTCAATACGCCGCCCGTGATTTATCGCTGTGAGCTGAAGACAGGCAAAAGCACGGTCTTCAAGCAGGCGAAGGTTGATTTCAATCCGAACGATTACGAAACGCAGCAGGTTTTTTACAACAGCAAGGACGGCACGCGCGTGCCGATGTTCATTACTTACAAAAAAGGGCTGAAGCTTGACGGCTCGAATCCGACGATTCTTTATGGTTATGGCGGCTTCAATATTTCGCTGACGCCTGCTTTCAGCCCGGCTAATCTGGTCTGGATGGAGATGGGCGGCGTGTATGCGCAGCCGAGTTTGCGCGGCGGCGGCGAATACGGCGAAGAGTGGCATCAGCAGGGCACGAAGCTGCGCAAGCAGAATGTCTTTGATGATTTCATTGCGGCGGCTGAGTGGCTGATTGCGCACAAGTACACGTCAACTCCGAAACTGGCCATCAGCGGCGGCAGCAACGGCGGGCTGCTCGTTGGGGCGTGCCTGACGCAGCGGCCTGACCTGTTCGGCGCGGCGCTGCCTGCGGTAGGCGTGATGGACATGCTCCGCTTTCAGAAATTCACCATCGGCTGGGCGTGGACTTCGGATTACGGTTCGTCGGATAACGCCGATGAGTTCAAAGCGCTCTATGCTTATTCGCCGCTGCACAATCTGAAGGCAGGCGTGAAATATCCGGCGACGCTCATCACGACGGCAGATCACGATGACCGCGTGGTGCCTGCGCACAGCTTCAAATTCGCCGCGCGGTTGCAGGAAGTGCAGGCCGGTGATGCGCCGGTGCTGATTCGCATCGAAACCAAAGCCGGACACGGCGCTGGTAAACCGACAACGAAAATCATCGAAGAAGCGGCTGACAAGTTCGGCTTTCTGGTGAAGGTGCTGCACATTCAGATGCCTGCGGGCAGGGGATAAATCAACAAACCGCGACACGAGGCAGCCCGGAGAAAAATCAGCGCTGATTTCTCTTCGGGCTGCCTCGTGCCTTTCGTGGTCGGGGAGACTTATGAGCGACGTGACTGCAAAACTGAGCTGGAATGGTGGATTGAAATTTACG
>CAYWDW010000729.1:0-3223 GCA_964457105.1 uncultured Heliobacteriaceae bacterium | reverse complement strand
CGGCTTTGCTCATCTCGCTGGCAATGACGTGTTGCAGGTCAACGGCAATCAGCAGGCCTGCGCCTTCGCCGTACAGGCTGGCAATCGTGTCGCGGAACTGACTATCAGCGCGGGCGGCGCCTGACGTGGACGCGCGTTCAGCCAGGCCTTTGATCGCTGCCGGTTCGGGTGACGCCACCAGCACATCGCCATTGATCCACGCGGTCAGTTCACCGCGCCGCTTGTCGCTCGCGTCCGGTGCCGCCTTCAGCGGATCGTCAATGAACCGGATGACGGCGTGCCGGCCTGATTCCTGAGCATCGCCCGGCGCGCTGTGCAGTTGCTGCAACTGATCTTCGGCCCAGGCGCGGAAGCCGGACGGGTCGCGCAATTCAGCCAGGATCAGCGGTTCACCGAGGCCATGCCTGGCATTGAGGCTCGCGGCCACCACGATTTCAGTGCCAAGATACTGGCCAAACTCACGAATGCGTTCGACGGCCTTGTTAACTTCGCTGGCGTTGCCTTCCTTCGCCCACCAGTCTTTGAGCGCCGGGTTCTGTGCGAACCGTTCCTGAATCAGCCGGTTCGATTCAGCCAGCGTTTCGCTCAGATTCGGAATCGCCACATAAAACACCGTGTTGTCCGGCACGAGTTCGAGCAGCCGCGTCGAATAACGCAGCCCCGGACGCGGCACGCGGTCCAGGTCGCCTTTCAGACGGCGCAGTTCCTCAAGCATCTGCGCATAACGCACCGCGTCGCGGCTCCAGGCGACTTCCTGTCTGACCGGCACACGTTCGAGGCTCTGACTTGTCGTCTCCTGATCGCCCGCGTGCAGGACGACTTCCCTGCCGCTGTAATTGACGTGAACTTCGCCTTCAACGACCGACACGCGCGAACCTTTGGTGCCGCTGTTGACTGAGAAAATGGTTCCGGTCACTGACACCAGGCTGTCCGGCGTGGCGACGAAGAGATGTTTGTTGCGCTGTTTGGCGGCCTGCACAATGATGTTGCCGCGTTCCAGGTGAATCGTCGTGCCCTGGGTATTTTCGCTGACCCAGAATTCCGACCGTTCGCGCATTTCGATCTGCGAACCATCGGGCAGTTTGACGACGGCACCGGCTTCCCTGGCCGTGCGCAGCCTTTCGCCTTTGGCTACGGCTTCGCCAATGGCGACCGCTTTGCTGCCGTTGTCATTGACGCGATAAACCGGGCCGCTCGCGGCTTCAACGACGGTGTTGAGAACTTTGAATGAATAGATAAACCGTTCGACGAAAGGCGCCGCCGCGAGGCCGAGGCCAGCGACCAGCACGGCAGCAATGCCCCAGCGCAGCATCGCGCGCTGCGAGGCATTCATCGCCGCCAGGCGTCCGGCCAGCCCGCCTTTGAGGGGCCGCGTCTCAGCCGCCGCGCCGACTTCGCGCTGATTTTTCAGGGCGCGACGGCACGGCAGGCATTCGCGGGTGTGATCTTCGAGCAGCAGGCGGCGCGCGCCTGACAATTCGTTGTGCAGATAAGCCGGCATCAGCGCCTGAAAATCGGCGCAGCCGCTGAGCTGAGCGGCAGCCGTCTGAGGTTGAGTTTCATATGCCATGACGTTCTGTCCTTCCCTGAGTTCGGTTGAGAGTCTGGCCCACACGCGTTCGGCGGCGGCGTTGATGACAGCGGCATCCGGCGTCTCGTGGCGCACATCGTCAGTCACCTGCTCAAGCAGTTCATCTGAATTGAAGTTATTGTTTTTCATGATATGCCTCCAGATATTCGCCGATCTCCTTCCGCAGTCTGGTGCGGGTCCGGTGCAGCAGGACCCCGACGACGAGATGCGAGGTGCCCATCAGCCGGGCGATTTCGTGATTGTCATAGCCTTCAAAATAGCGCAGCGCGAACATCTCAGCCGCGTTCTGACTCACCTTGCCGAGCGCCTGCTGCACGAGCCGCCGCAATTCACGATCCTGATGCAGCGCTTCAGGACTCTGCTGCGGACTCGCCATCAGTTCAGCCGGTCCGACTTCATCCAGTCCGACCGATGGCGCCGCGCCGCGCGCCCGGATGATGTCGAGCGATGCATTGATCGCCGCCCGCGTCAGATAAGCTGCCGCATGCGGTGAAAACTCCGGCAGCGAGGCGCGCCTGACGAGCCGCAGAAATACCGTCTGCAACACGTCTTCGGCATCCGAGGCGCTGCCCGTCAAACGATAAGCCGCGCGAAACACCCGGTCATAATGTTCGCGGAAAAGCGCCTCAAGCTCGACCGCCCCGACCGTCGGGGCCGTCACCGCAGGCGCTTCACCCCGGCCAGGCAGGGCGCGTAAATGAGAAGCTGTGACAGTCACGTGATCCTCCTTTTTTCCGTCTTCGCTCATAAAACGCTCACCGGTTGTTTCGATTAACAGCAGGCTGACGAAATAAATCAAAACATGCAACACCAGGACAGCAGGCCCTGCACACAGCCCGGACGCTCGCTGACGCTCGCGGACTGTCTCCGCGACAGTCCGTCTGTGCCGTCATCTCTTCAACTTCCGGCCAGGTCGCGTCGGCACTTGTCATCATTGCCGTTTGGTGTTGTAGTGACCTTTACCACCGCCATTCCGATCACACAGACAATCAGGAGTTGAAACAGAAACTTTTATGAGTAACGAACCGAACAAGGTCATCTATTCGATGATCGGGGTCAGTAAGTATTACGACAAGAAGCCCGTCCTCAAAGACATTTATCTTTCGTATTTTTATGGCGCGAAGATTGGCGTGCTGGGCCTCAACGGCTCAGGCAAAAGCTCGCTGCTGCGCATCCTGGCCGGAGCGGACAAGGAGTTCAACGGCGAAACCGTGCTTGCGCCGGGTTACACCATCGGCTTTCTCGAACAGGAGCCGCAGCTTGATGAAACGAAGACCGTGCGCGAAATCGTCGAGCAGGGCGTGCAGGAAACGGTTGATCTGCTGCGCGAATTTGAAGAGATCAGCAACAAATTTGCCGAGCCGATGGACGACGACGAAATGAACCGTTTGCTTGAACGCCAGGGCGAAGTGCAGGAGAAACTGGATGCGCTCAATGCCTGGGATCTGGATGCGCGGCTTGAAATGGCGATGGATGCGCTGCGCTGCCCGCCGGGTGAAACTCCGGTCAGCGTGTTGTCGGGCGGCGAAAAGCGGCGCGTGGCGCTGTGTCGTCTGCTGCTCAGGGAGCCGGACATTCTGCTGCTCGATGAACCGACCAACCATCTCGATGCCGAATCGGTCGCGTGGCTTG
>CAYWDW010000728.1:1084-3236 GCA_964457105.1 uncultured Heliobacteriaceae bacterium | reverse complement strand
CGCTTTCGAGTCCGGCGCTGAGTTCCCTGATGCGTTTGTGCGGCACGACGCCATAACGTAACGCCTCAATCGTGCGACGCGCGGCGATGCGTTGTTCCTGCTCCGGTGTGCGTGGCGTTTCAATACGCGGGGTTGGGGGCTGGGGAATGGGGGCTGGGGTTGCGCTCTCAGCGGCTTTGATGACCGACAGAATATTCGCTTGCACGACCGCGCGAATACCATTTTCAAAGCGCACTGTTGCATCACGTCCGGCGTTTCTCAACTCCAGGATTTGCCCGCGCCCAAAAACAGGATGAATAATAATTGATCCGATCATAGAAACTTGGGGTTGGAGATTGGGGGCTGGGGGCTAGAGCCTTGCCCGCAATGCTTTCTGTAAATTGCTGAGTTTCTTTCCCAGCAAAGTTAGCTTTTCCGCGACGGGGAGAAAATCCTCAGCCTTGATAAATTTGAGCCGTACGGCAAGGAGATATTGAGTGTGCAACTCACCGCGAGAGCCTTTTGCAATAGAGATAAAGTGCAAAAACTCTTTCGTGCCATCGCGTTCGTGACCTTCGGCAATGTTTGAAGGAATGGAGGAGGACGACTTTCTCATTTGGAGACGTAACCCATATAGTTCATCTGAAGGAAAGTTTTGTGTGAGCCGATAAGTGAGTTCCGTTATTTCCATTCCTAATTGCCACACTTCCAAATCTTCATAACTGTTGATTGCCGTTGCTTCCTCCATAGCTGGTAACATTGGGATTGGAGATTGGGGGCTGGAGACTGGGAGAAAGAAAGTCCTCTCCCCCAGCCCCCAGCCTCCATTCCCCTGCCCCCATCAATACTCCCCGCCTTGTGAACGACCGAGTTGTTCGGTGACGCCGCGCACGACGTTTTGCACGTTGTCCGGCTCGTAAATCCGCTCGCCGTCCGCGCGCTGTTCCGCCAGCATATCAATTAACGATTTGACGAAATGCCGCCGATGGCTGGTTGAAAGCAACGAACCGCACGTCTCGGCCAGTTGTGCGATATTTTGCTTTTGCAGTTCGTGATTGAGCGCGATGCCATACGCCTGCTCGAAAATGCCCAGCAGCTTTTCGCCGATCAGGCGCAGCAACTCTTCGCCGGGATAGTCCAGTTGATCCAGACTGATTTGCACGCTGAACGGATTCCTGCGCGAGAATTTCACTTTGGAACTGATGCGCTGGCTCAGGGCTTCGTATTGCGGCGCGATGTTCGTGACGAAATAGGGCGGCACAGCATAGGTGAACAACGTCGCGGGCAGGCTCTCGCCCGCGCAGCGATCAATCACTTCGCGCAGGTTGTCGCACGCGACTTTTTCGGTCTTCGACGAACCGATGCTGACCATCCGGTCGCCTTCATCAAAAAGCAGCACGAGTCCCGCGTAGCCAAGTTCATGCACCATCTGCGCGACCGAGCGCAGCATCTTGAAAGCGACTGAGCGATCAATGCGCTCGGTGATGCTGAAGGCGCGCACGTCTTTCAAGGCGACGCTTTCGCCGCGCAGCCACGCGCCGATGGTGCGTTTCGCCTGCTCGTTTTCTTCGGCCACCGACTTCAAGTAAAAGTACACGGCGTGCCGGAACGACGGGCTTTCGATCCTGAAGCGCAGGATCGTGTCGAGCCACAACTCGACGCGCTTGTCCAGGCCGATGCTCGTCATCATCGTTTCAATGCCGAGCATCCGCATCGTCGTATAGAAATGATTTTCGAGGAACGCTTCGATGCCTTGCGTGTCGGCGACGTTCGGATCGGGGCTGTGAAAAATCAGGTTGCTGATGACAGCCTGATAGACTTTCAACTGATTGTCATACGGGCATTCTTTCGGGCTGAGTTCGGTGCGGCTGACGACGTAACCATTGTCCCACGCGAGGTCGCGCAGCCGGTATAAAAAATGCGATTTGCCGCTACCGTATTCGCCGACCACGAGCTTGAAGCTCGAACCGCCATCGCGCAAATAGCCCTTCAAATACTCGCTTTCGAGCGTGCCGAGGACCGAATCCATGCCGACCGTGTAAGCTTCCAGCCCGCGCGTCGGCGGAATGCCGGATTCGCCCAGCTTGCGAATAATGTGCTGGGCTTCCTGTGAAGTGAGTTGCATAAATTCTCCTGGAGTAGTCAGTAGTCGGTAGTTCTGATGCTGTCAGCT
>CAYWDW010000728.1:0-1074 GCA_964457105.1 uncultured Heliobacteriaceae bacterium | reverse complement strand
ACGGACTACTTCCCAAAATACAAATCCTTGATGAACGCGCCTTCGTTCGCGCCGGTGGCGAGGAACATGGCTTTGGTGGAATCGGAGGTGGTGTCAATCGTCGCCGTGCCGAGGTTCAGATGCAGGCCGTTATGCACCATCTTTTTGCTCTGGCGCAGTTGCAGCATGTCATAGGCGAAATGCGTTTTCGGATAATCCACAAAGCGGCCTTTGTTCGGATCTTTGCGAAAGCCGAGCGGTTGCCGCACGATCACCAGTTCGCGGAAGACGTCAACGATGCTGACGCGCGCGCCCAACGTTTTATCCTGCAGCTTGACGACGCGGACGTAGGCTTCATACAACTCGGCGAGCAATTCCTGGTGATCCACTTTGCGTTCGCAAATCTCCCTGCGCGCCTTTTGATAAGCCGTCACGACTTTCTCGACATCAAGCTTGACCGGCTTCGTGACGGGCTGCCGCGAAAAGGTCATCGTCACCTGCTTCCGGCGCAGGTCGGGTTTGATGACGAAGAGTTCGGCAATCAGTTCCGTCGGCGGCCCGTCGAGCTTGACGCCAGTTTCCTGGAAGGCTTCGCGCAGATCGCGGGCAAAGGTGAATTCGAGTTCGGCCAGGTTTTCATCAGCGACCGCGCGCGCCTGCTGAATCAGTTTGTTGTAGTTCGCGGGCAGCGACAGTTCTGCGGATGGTTGTTCGAGTAAAGCCGTCGCTTCGTGCAGGGCGACCGCGTTTTTATGCGCGTCCCTGAGCGCGCGTTGCGCCTGATCGAGCGGTTTGATGAGGGCCTGGCGCGCTTTTACTTCTCCGGCGAGCTGGCGACGCACTTCGGCCAGGCCTGTAGTCAAAGCGGAAACATCCGCTGCTTCATGCATGTTTCAATTCTCCTTCAGATTTTCTGGTCTGGAAAAACGGCTCAGTCTAAACTGCGGCAGGGAAACCCCGCAAATCGAAGCCGCCGGGTCATTGCTCCCTGGAAGCGCAGAGGCATCAGTCCCCTGCGCTCAGCGATTCCGGCCATCAGGCGAATCGCGTCCGACTACACCCCGCCCCTGATCGCCGGAATAGACAAGGACAGCA
>CAYWDW010000727.1:0-3237 GCA_964457105.1 uncultured Heliobacteriaceae bacterium | reverse complement strand
TTTCGCGGTGGATAAGGGAGGTGTTGTCTTATGAAGCCCTTTTTTTTCAGAGCAGGCCCGGCTGTTTGCAGTGATGGGGTGAGAGTTACTGCGCGCGAATCAGTTTGAAGTTATCCGCCGTCGTCCACGTATTGAGCATGGATGAGATGGAAGTGCCCTTGAAGTAAATGCAGACCTGGCCGCTGCCGCTCGGCACGGTGAAGCGCACCGTGACCTTGTGATTGGCTGAATTGTTGACGTAGGCGAGCGCCGGACCTTCAGCATAGTTATCCCATTTGACGCCGAGGGTGCCTCTGGCGCGCGTGTCAGCAAAGATGTCGGCGCTGACTTCATAGGTTGCGCCCGGCGTCAGCTTCACCCATTGCAGGACTGACGGAACCATCGTCCCGCGGGGTGACAACCGCACGGCATAAGTCCCGTTGGTCACGACGCTGCCGGTGATATAGCTGATTGCGCCGCTCGTCGTCCAGCTTGATCCGTGCAATTCAAAACTCGGATTGAGAATCGTGCCATCAGTCGGCGCAGGTGTCGGCGTCGGCGTTGGCGTCGGCACCGGCGTCGGCGTCGGCGTCGGCGTCGGCACTGGCGTTGGCGTGGGGGTAGGCACCGGCGTCGGAGTCGGGGTTGGCTTCGGAGTCGGGGTTGGTGTCGGCACTGGTGTTGGCGTTGGCGTGGGCACTGGTGTTGGCGTCGGCGTGGGCACCGGCGTGGGGGTTGGCGTCGGCACCGGCGTCGGTGTCGGGGTTGGCGTGGGTGTGGGCGTTGCGGTCGGAGTCGGGGTTGGCCCGCCGATGACCTGATCCACATAACCGCCAAAATCAGTTGCCCAGTACCAGCCGTAAATTGCACTGGCGCCATAAGCGCGCCCGATGCCAATCACCTTATAGTTGGCATTGAGCATGTTCGAGTTGTGCGCCGGTGAATTCTTCCACTGATTGAAGGTGTCCTGCGCCCGGCTGTAACCAGCCGCAATGTTTTCGCCCCACCAGGTATTGTAGTTATAACCGAACTCAGCCATGCGCAGTGACGGCCCGCGTCCGAGGCTGTCAACGTGATCTGAAGGGAAATAATTCCGGCTCGCCATATCATTGCTGAACCACTTCGCGGCGTTGGTCAGCGAAATCGAAACCTGCAATGGCTGCCGCCCGTTGGACTGGCGGTAATTATTAATCAGCGTCAGAAAATACTGCTCCTCGCTGTCGAGCGTCGGCACTGATGATTGCGCCTGTTGTGGCGCAGGCAGCGCAAAACAGATCAGCAGGGTCAGCAGGCCAGACAACACAAGCATCTGCAAACTGCGCGCAGATAAATAATGACGGGGGTTCGGCTGGGGACGGTTTCTCATGGATTCATTACTCCTCATTGCTTTGGAATTGGAACCGCACACAAAGCGATCCCTCCGGCTGCCTGGAAAGCAACCGGGAAAAATTTGTTTCAGGTTCGGACGATGATTCGGTTCACAGGGCAGTGACCGAAGTTTAAGATTCACCCGAACACACGACAGCAGGCCATGACGCCTTCCGTCAGTTAATGTGAGGAAGCTGTTTTCAGGGCCTTGTGAGGAAACAGAATTCTTCAGTGAAGAGGGGCAATCTTCTTTATCTTTATTGAGGCCTTACGTGAGGTTCTGCGCAACGACGCAGGCTTTTTAGCATGTTTGAAATGTTTTTGTAAACCTCAATTTCCAATAACCCGGCCAGCAGAATGTGACAAAGCCTTTACTCAGATGAGAGCAAAGGCTTTGCGCGCCGCAGTAATTGTCAACTCGATGATCTCTTCAGTGTGGGCTGTTGAAACAAACGCCGCTTCAAATTGTGACGGCGGCAGGTACACGCCCTCATCAAGCATCGCGTGAAAGAAGCGTGCAAACGCCTCGCGGTTGCTGCGACCAGCCGAGGCCCAGTCCGTCACCGGCGTATCGGTGAAAAAGATCGTGAACATCGAACCCACCCGGTTCGCGGTCACTGCGATTCCGACTGCCGCTGCCGCTTCAGTCAGCCCGGCCACCACGCGAGCCGTGACTTTTTCAAGCTGCTCATAAACATTGCCCTGTCGCAGCAGGCGCAACTGCGTCAGTCCCGCCGTCACCGCCAGCGGATTGCCGGACAGGGTGCCCGCCTGGTAAACCGGGCCGACCGGCGCGACGACATCCATGATTTCGCGGCGACCACCAAAAGCGCCCACCGGCAGCCCGCCGCCCAGAATTTTGCCCAGCGTCGTCAGATCGGCCCTGATGCCATAACGTTCCTGCGCGCCGCCCGGCGCCAGGCGAAAGCCGGTCATCACTTCATCAAAGATCAGCACCGTGCCGTGTTGTGTCGTCAGGTCGCGCACGAATTGCAAATAGCCTTCCTGCGGCGGCACGCACCCCATATTGCCAGCGACAGGTTCAATAATCACGGCGGCAATGTCAGCGCCAGCCTGATCAAAGACCTGTGCGAGCGCGGCGCGATCATTGAAGGGCACGGTGATTGTCGCCTGGGCGACTTCGGCCAGCACGCCCGGCGAATCGGGCAACCCAAGCGTCGCCACGCCCGATCCGGCGCGCACGAGCAGGCTGTCGCTGTGCCCGTGATAGCAGCCTTCAAATTTGACGATCTTCGCCCGGCCCGTGAAACCGCGCGCCAGGCGCAGCGCCGACATCGTGGCCTCGGTGCCGCTTGAGGTCAGCCGCAGTTTTTCAATTGAGGGAAAGAAGCTGATGACTTCTTCGGCCAGTTCGATTTCAAGTTCGGTCGGCGCGCCGTAACTCGTCCCGCGCCCGGCGGCCTCGCGGATGGCCTCGATCACCTGCGGGTGCGCGTGACCCAGAATCATCGGCCCCCACGAACCGACATAATCAATGTAGCCGCGCCCGTCGGCATCGTGCAGCCTGGCGCCTTCAGCCGCACGAATGAACAGCGGCGTCCCGCCCACGCCGCGAAAGGCGCGCACGGGCGAATTGACGCCGCCGGGAATGACCTGCTGCGCGCGCTCGAACAGCCGCGCCGACTCTGGATGTCTGCTGTTTTCAGACTGCCTGACCTGCATAATTTCTTTCTCGTAAAGAATCGGATTAAGTTAAGCGAGAGAACCAGCCGGAAGAGAGATGACGGAACACACGGAAATAACGAAACACACGGAATCCAGACCTGTACTGAATCGGCCTGGTTTCGTCTGTTCCGTTATTTCCGTCTGCTGCGGTCATCTCTCTTCCGCTTAACTTAATCCGATTGAGCTAAAGCTGGAACTCCGAAC
>CAYWDW010000726.1:0-3238 GCA_964457105.1 uncultured Heliobacteriaceae bacterium | reverse complement strand
TTCAAAAAAGAACTCGGCAACGCAGCCGCCGGCGCGGGCCTGGTGACGCTGGCCGCAGGCGCATACTTCTGGTCTTTTCACGGGGTATGGAAGCTGGCCGAGTGGCGCGAAAATTTCAGCCTGCGCTGGCTCTTGCCGACCGCCATCATTTTACTGGCAGGCGCGGGATTGCTGGCTGCAATCTGGCAGCGGCTGACCGTGAATCCGGCGCGCCGCTGGCCGGTCATCGGGACGCTGGCGGCGACGCTGCTGCTCTTTGGCTGCGCGCTGCTCAGTCGCAGCGGTCAGTCACTGCCCACGCTGGCGGCGAATGTCGCGGCGCTCGTGATTGCCGCCGTGGCGCTGGGCATCGGCATTCTTGATGAACGACGCATCGCGTTCTGGGCGGGCGCGCTCTATCTGGTGCTGCTGATTGTGTCGCGCTTTCTGGAATATGAAACTTCGCTGCTGCTCAAATCAGCCGCGTTCATCGTGTGCGGCGCGGTCGTGATGTTTGCCGGAGTCACTTACGAACGCTTTCTTCATCGCAGGGAGCAGACCCAATGAACAGACAAACCATCTTTTTTATCGCTGCCGTTCTCGTGCAGACGCTGATTCTGGCCGCCGTCCCGGCCCGCCGGATGCATACGCTGTCCACTGGTCGCAGCGTCGTGCTGCAGGTCGCGCCGGTTGATCCGTACAACCTGCTCAGCGGTTATTACGTCACGCTCGATTATGAAATCAGCCGCGCCGAATCGTTCCCGAACTCTGCGAGGCCGCAACCTGGCGAGACGGTTTATGCCGTCGTCGAAAAGCGCGCTGACGGCTTCTGGCATCCGGTGTCGCTTGAAAAGTCATTGCCGCCGAATCTGCCCGCTGATCGCGCCGTGTTGCGCGGAAGGATGGAAGGCTGGCGGATCGTTTACGGCATCGAGGAATTTTATATTCCCGAAACAAAGCGCACGGTGATTGCCGATGACCTGAGCAAACACCGCAATGCGGCGCGGGTTGAAGTGAAGATTGACGCGCAGGGCAACGCCGCGCTCGAACGGCTGCGCATTGAAGATCGCGTTTACGAATGATGGCGCTTATTCGCTGCCAGGTCTGAGGCCGAAGCGTGCGGCCATGCGGTAAAGCGTGCGGCGGTCAATTTTCAGCACTTCAGCCGCGCGCGTGCGATTGCCGCCAACGGCTTCGAGGACGTAAAGCAGGTAGCGGCGTTCAAGTTCGTCAAGCGATGGCAGGTCGGCAAACAGTTTCGCTTCGGCTTTGACGGCTGCTGCGTCTTCGGCTGGCGGCCTGAGCAGCCGGGCGGGCAAATCTTCAGCTTCGATCAACTGGCTGCGCGTGTGCAGCACGGCGTGTTCGATGCAGTTTTCCAGTTCGCGCACGTTGCCGCTCCATTGATAATTTTGCAGCACGTGCAAAGCGGCTTCGGAAAAAGAGACGTGCCTGCCGGTTTCGTGCGCGCACTTCCGAAGAAAGTGCGCGGCGAGCAGCGGAATGTCTTCGCGGCGTTCGCGCAGCGGCGGCACACGCAGCGTGATGACGCTCAGGCGATAGAATAAATCCTCGCGGAACCGCCCGGCTTTGACTTCTTCTTCAAGGTTGCGATTGGTCGCGGCAATCACGCGCACATTGACCTTCTGACTTTTTGAAGCGCCGACGCGGCGAATCTCGGCTTCCTGCAACGTGCGCAGCAGCCTGACCTGCAGGGCCGGACTCGTTTCGCCGATTTCATCCAGAAAGATCGTGCCGCCTTCAGCCTCTTCAAACAATCCTTTCTTGTCGGCTGCCGCGCCCGTGAAGCTGCCTTTCGTGTGCCCGAAGAGTTCGGCTTCAAGCAGCGTTTCAGTCAGCGCGCCGCAGTTGACCGCGACAAACGGCATCGCCGTGCGCGGGCTGTTGGCGTGAATGGCGCGAGCGACAAGTTCCTTGCCCGTGCCCGATTCACCGATAATCAGCACCGTCGAACGATGCGCCGCGACGCGGGCGATTTCCATATAAAGCTCAATCATCTGCCGACTGTGGCCGACCAGCCCTGACGAAGCGTAACGCGATGACAGTTCCCTGAGCGCATCGGTTTCAGCTCGCTGCTGCGTTGTGACCACGGCCAGGGCGCGGCGCGCGGTGGCGATGATTTCCTGCACGTTGAAAGGCTTGCTGATGAAATCGAACGCGCCTTCGCGCACGGCTTCGATGGCTGTTTCAAGCGTGCCGAAGCCGCTGATCAGAATGACCTGACAATCAGGCGAGAGGCGGCGAAAGTCGCGCAGCAGCGCCAGGCCGCTGACGGTGTCATTCAGATTGATGTCGCTGACGATCAGGTTGAATGAGGCCGACTGCGCTGCCGCCAGGGCTTCACCGGCGCTCGTGGCCGCGCTGACGCGCCAGCCCTGATCCTCGAAAATCTCGTGCAGAAAATTGCAGGTGTCGAGGTCGTCGTCAATGACCAGAATATGTTTGCGGGAATCAGTCATTGCATCATCAGATAACCCGATTACCGGCAGGTTATGCCATTTGCCCTGGCGTGCAGGTTACAGTCCGCTTCGTTGAGCGAGCGCCCCGATCCGCTGTGCAGTGGCGCTCGCTAAACGAAGCGGTCTGTAACCTGTACGCCACCGCAATCTGATCTGAACGTCCCGGACGCAAGCCTGGACAAGGCACCTGCAAACGACGTGAAGCGCACGCGCGCAACCCGCTAATCAGTGGCTCTGCGCAGATATTCTGATCCACACGCCGCAGCACGCCCTGCGAGTAGGAGAAGTTTTCAAGCTGAAGATCACCCGCCGCGCGAATCTCTTTGAGCTGGTTCGCCTGATCGTAGTAGTTCGATGTCAGCGTGAAAACTGTCCCGGCATTCTTGCGGCAGCGTGGGCCAGTCATCGCGGCGATGATCGCACCGCGCTGGTTGATCTGCAAGAATCCAATCTCGGGAGCGAGGCTTGTGCCGCGTCTCCGGGTTGACACCCTGCGCCTGCGGCACAAGGCGGAATTCCCCTGCCAGCTAAAACAGGCAGTCCCCTTTTGCGTTTTCTTATGGAACGCGCCTGGCTTCGTGCAGCGATGATAAGACGGTGAGAATCTGGAATCCGGCCATGGGCGAAGAATTACTGACGCTGCGGGATCACCGGGATGAAGTCTGGCGCGTCGCCCTTTCGCCCAATGGTCGAACGCTGCTCAGCGCAAGCTGGGATCAAACGGGGGTGCAGTTTCGGCCTGATGTACCTTCAAGCGGCATAACGCATAACCTTGCTCC
>CAYWDW010000725.1:0-3240 GCA_964457105.1 uncultured Heliobacteriaceae bacterium | reverse complement strand
TGAAATGCGCGCTGACGACACGGTCTGAATCTTCAGAACCGGCTTCATCGGTTGATTTTGATTAGCTGGCTGCTGGCTGAATTACTTTCAGGGTTGAATCCCTGACCAATCCCTTTTTAACTCTGAAACTGATTTTATCCTTCCGGCAACTCCTGTTCATCCGGTCCGGCTGTGTTCTGCTCTTTCCTTTTCAGCAGCACGGCCAGGTTGTGGCAGATGACGGCAATAAACTGATGATCGCGCCCGCACAAAAATTCCGTCAGCACGAGCGCGCGGAGGTAAAGCTGTTCGGCCTGCGCATACTGCCTCTGCGCACGCAGTTCATCGGCTTCGTGGCAGAGCGGATAAATCAGTTTGCGCAGGGCGGCTTCGGCTTTGTACTGACGATTTACCATCGAAATCTCCGGGTAATTCGGTGGCTGATCTCCGGGTGCCGCAGACACTCCCCCCGCCTGGAGCGGATCATCTGCGACGCTTTGTTTTCAAGTTTCACCTGTATATGCGTAAAACGGAGGGCAAAAGGGACATCAGGAATTAAATTTTTTTTCGGCTATTACCGCGAACCGGTTTTTCAGCTTGAACTGATTCAGGCTTCAGGCCAATGGCATTAAGTTAAGCAGAAGAGAGATAACGGAACAGACGGAAATAACGGAACACACGGAACAGCCCTGTGCTGAATCGGCCTGGTTTCGTCTGTTCCGTTATTTCCGTCTGTTCCGTTATCTCTCTTCCTGTTTGTTCTCTCGCTTAACTTAATGTCATTGGGCTTCAGGCAGCTTCCACGGCGCGCGGTAATCGCGGGTCAGCCATTTTGAGGCTTCGGCGTCGCCGATGATTTTTTCGTTCTGCCCGTCCCATTTGAGCTTGCGCCCGGTGCGCAGCGAGATGTTGCCGAGGTGTGGCGCGGCGGTCGAACGATGACCGATCTCGACATCTGAGATCGGCTGCTGGCGCGACTTCACGCAATCCAGAAAATTACGGACGTGCTGAAAGTGCGACGGGTCGCCGCGCTGCACGCTCATCCTGGCCGCAGCGGTGCGCGCCGTGAACAGGTCGTCGCGCTTTTTGCCGTCGTATTCAGGAAAGATTTCAAAGCCGCCGCGATCCACAAACAGCGTCGCGTCCGTCCCGTAAAACAGAATTCCGTAACCCCACCGCCCGTCCTGCGGGCGGCTGTTGAGAATGCGGTTTTCGTAAGTCATGACGAAGCCGGGATATTCATAAGTCACGTGCAGCGTGTCGGGCGTTTCGCGGTTGTCGGCAATGAAGTATTTGCCGCCTGAAGCCGACACAGCCGTCGGCGCGTCGGACTTCATCGCCCAGTGAACGATGTCAATCAGGTGCGTGCCCCAGTCGGTGAGCTTGCCGCCCGAATAGTCCCAGAACCAGCGGAAGTTTTCGAGAAAACGGTTTGCATTGAACGCGGCTTTCGGCGCCGGGCCGAGATAAAAATCCCAGTCAAGCCCCGCCGGCGGCGCGCTGTCGGGCGGGTTGCCGATGCCGCGCGGATATTCATCATCGTAATTCCAGGTATGCACGCGCGTGATTCTGCCGAGCTTGCCCGCCTGGACCAGCTCAACCGCTTTCTGAAAGTGGCGCGCTGAACGCTGCTGCGTGCCGACCTGAACGACGCGGTTGTGTTTGCGCGCGGCTTCGACCATGCGGCGGCCTTCAACGATGGACAGCGCAAGCGGCTTTTCAACGTAAACATCCTTGCCCGCCTGGCAGGCCGTAATCGTCGGCAGCGCGTGCCAGTGATCGGGTGTGGCGACGATCACCGCGTCAATGCTCTGGTCTTCGAGCAGGCGGCGAAAGTCTTTGTGCTTCGGCGTCTTTTCCGCATCCAGTTTGAGCGTCTGATTGGCGAGCGTGCTTTTGATGCTGCCATCATAAACATCGCAGAGCGCGACGATCTGCGCGTCGGGCTGCTTCGCAAAGTCCGAAGCGTCCCAGTTGGCCTGCCCGCCGCACCCGATCACGCCGACGCGCACGCGGTCATTTGCGCCGATAATGCCGTATTCACCTGTGCTGACCGCAGGCGCATCGTTGATTTCATCGGTATTGACAGAACTTCCGGCCAGACCACCGGCAGCAACGATTGAGGTTTTGATGAAGTCTCTGCGTTCCATAGTTTTTCGATCTGACCTGTGGGTTACGGTTTCAGCGGATTCTGCACGGCATTGAGCGATGGGAACTCAATGCGGTCATAGACGTTCGCCAGTTTGAGTTTGCATTTGATTGAAGCGATGACGAGGCTGCCGGTCAGCTTCGTTTCAATGACCACTTCCCAGCGGCCACGCGGCTTGCGAATGTAATGCGTGATGTGCGGACGCTGTTGCGAGACGAGCAGGTAATCCGTCAGCGATTTGTTCTGCGCGTATTTCTCGAACTTCTCTTCGTGATCGTAACGCGCCGTGGATTTTGACAAGACCTCGAAAATAACTTTCGGGTTGACGATGACATCCTGATGCTGATCGTGAAAAACCGGCTTGCCACAGACGACCATCGTATCGGGATAGGCGAACAACCCTTTCGGGCTTTTGCCGGGATTCAGTTCTGCGCGAACCTTCATATTCGGCGAGAAAACTATACAGGGCTTGCCGCGCAACTGAAGATTCAGTTCAGCATTGATGTTTGAGCAGATGATGCTGTGGTTCAAGCTTTCGCCAGCTATCGCATAAACCAGGCCGTCTAGCCATTCACTCCGCTCGAAGGCTTCGCGCTCCTGCGCCAGATACTCTTCAGGCGTGACGAGCAGTTGTGATTCAAGTTTTGATTTCGGCAGACTCATCGCAAGCCTCACTTCATCTGCCCCGTTCCCCATTTGATCGCGTTGACGATCATCGTCTGATACCAGTCGGTCGTCCAGACATCGGGGCGATGGCCCAGGGCGTTGTACATCACCTTGCCCTTGCCGTAATCGCGCCACCAGACAAGCGGAAAGTCTTTGGCTTCGACGCCGGGCCGGGTCATGTCGGTCTTTGTCTGATCGAGGCTGACGAGAACGTGCGCCTTGTCGCGGCCAATGAAGTCTTTGATCTGATAAATCTCTTCCTTCATCGTCCAACTGTCGGGCAGGTGGCGCGTGACCGGGTGCGACTTGTCTTCGGTTTTGAGCGTGACTTCGATGTTTTCAGTCCAGGGATGCTTGTTGAAATATCCGCCGATCATCTGACCGTACTCCGGCCATTTGTAAAAAGTGTCGGTCGCGCTGTGCAGGCCAAGAAAGCACCGGACGAC
>CAYWDW010000724.1:2228-3240 GCA_964457105.1 uncultured Heliobacteriaceae bacterium | reverse complement strand
CCGATCCGCTGGGCAACAGGGCCGCGATAAAAATAGTCGCGCACGGCGGCGAGGGCAGCGTGACGGCCCTTCGCTTCATTCTTCTTTTCGACAGCCACCAGTTCGCGCAGCGTGCGGGCGAGGTCTTTCTGCACGAAGATGTCACCGGGTTTCGGCTCCTGGCCGCCGGGCAGAAAGATTGCCTTTGCCGCAGGCCACTGCTCAAAGATGCGGCGCGTGTTGTGAATGTAACTGACGCGCAGTTCGTCAATCGGGAAGCCGTCGGCCAGTTCAATCGCCGGTTGCAGCACGTCGCGCAGTTTCATCGTGCCGAACTGATCGAGCGCGACAATCATGGCATCCAGCACGCCCGGCACCGTCGCCGCGAGCGGGCCAGCCGAAGGAATCGGACCGGGCTTTGACGCGCTGCGCCCGGACGCGCCTGATTCACTGGCGGCGCGCTTTTCAAAAAATTCGCGCGTGGCCAGCGCAGGCGCAATGCCCTGCCCGTTGATCGTGATGACCGGCTGGCCTGCCAGTTTGATAATGATCGGCACCTCGCCGCCAAACGCGAAATGTGAAAACTCAATCACCGATCCGGCAAAGGTCGCGGCGACTCCGGCATCAACCGCATTGCCGCCCCGGTGCAGCATGCGCAATCCGGCCTCAACGACGAGCGGCTGCCCTCCGGCAACGACTGCGCGCGTGCCGCGCACGGTCGGCCTGAAAGTATCGGGGCGTGGCGTCTGAGCAAAGGCAGTCATATTCAGCACACAAGTGAGCGCCAGAATGAGCGCCTGGCGAAACTGATTCGATTTCATCGCGGCCTCCGGTTAGAGACAAGAGTGATGCTGGTGCGTGAGTAACTTCTATCAGATCGGCCAGTGTCCGGCAAGACGAACGAGTCGCCAACCAGGAGCGTCTTAACAAGGAGCGAAACAAGGAGCGCAGGCGTCCCGCCTGCCCGGCTTTCAATAAAAGCCCCCATAGCGAAAAAAACCCACGCCGGGCCCCCGCCCGCCAGGTGTTTTTG
>CAYWDW010000724.1:0-2218 GCA_964457105.1 uncultured Heliobacteriaceae bacterium | reverse complement strand
GCGCGAACCAGCGGCTGGCGGGACGCCTGCGCTCCTTGTTTTGCGCTCCTTGTCAGGGCGCTTCTTGTTTCGCTCCTTGTTGTCCGAAAGTGCCGGTTGTCCGGGGCTGCGGCGCTGTGTTAAATTCGGGGCGCTGATATTTGAGATCACTCTTCTGGAGGAACACTGACAGTTATGCCGATTTATGAGTATGTTTGCGAAAAGTGCGGTCACCATCTTGAGCTGATGCAGAAGATGACTGACGAGCCTCTGGCCAAATGCCCGAAGTGCGGCAAAAAGGCGCTGGAGAAAATCTTCTCGCAAACCAGTTTCCAGCTTAAAGGCGGTGGCTGGTATGTGTCCGATTACGGCAAAAGCGGCGGCGGCAAAAAGGACAGCGGTTCAGAGGCCAAAGAATCGAAGGACAAAAAAGAGCCTGCCGCTGCGGCCTGAATGCCCGTCAGAAGCGGCGGGTGTGCCGCTTGTGACCAGGCTGCTGAGCGCACTGCTGACGTGGGATGAAAGCGATCAGGGTTATGTGCAGTCAGAGTTTTGCGATTCTGCGAAAGTTCTCAGGCCGGGCCTGCCGTTACGGTTTATTGTGCCTGGCGCTGCTGCTCGCGCTGCCGGTGCTGACTTCAGCTCAGTCCGGGCGCAACGTGACTTCGAGCCGTCGCACGACGGTGATTCCGCTCATCGTTGAGCACACCGATGATCCATCCAAACCGAAGCCGCTGCTCGGCGGCGCAGCGGGCGAAGAGAATGACCACATCATTTCCAGAAACCAGCTTGAATTTTATGACGGCGGCGTGCTGCAAAAGATTGAATCGCTCGCGCCCGACCCGTCCCCGGCCCGCTTTGTCATCCTGATGGACAATTCCTCGACGCTGCAATGCGACCTCAAAAAGCTGGCCGCCGTCCCCGCTGCCTTTGCGCCGGAAATCTATGAAGGCGACAAGGTGATGGTCATCGGTTATGACACCAAACCCGAAGTCATTACCGATTTCACCGACGACCCGAAAGAGTTGCAGAACACGCTCGGCCTGTTGCGCAAGGCCGATTCGCCGCGCCTGTTCGATGCGCTGAACGTGGCCATGGAAGATGTGCTGCGCCCGGCAGTCGGTTTTTCCAAACGCATCATCGTCATCGTCGGTGACGGCCTGGATCGCGGCAGCCGGATCAAATACGAAGACATGCTGGCGACGTTGCAGGATGAAAATGTCACGGTCTACGCGATTCAGGTCAAAGACCGCACGCGCGGCGCGATTCGGCGCGACGGGCCGAAACCGGCAGAGGCGCTCGAACAACTGACCAAAGGCACCGGCGGAAAAATCTATTCGATTGACGGCGACATCAGACAGGCCATCAAGGAAATCTGCGACGAAGTGCGCAACAACCGCTATCAGCTCACCTACTATCCTGAAGGCATCAGCGCCATCAACAAACGCCTGATTCTGATCAGCGCCTCTGATGAATCGCTCAAACTGCGATTCAAGGGCTGGCATCCGGCGCATCCTCAATAAACCCGCGAGACGAACTCCAACAGGCGCTCAGCAATGTTACTGAACTTTTACATTGCGCCCGCTCCGGGTGTGGCACTATCCACGTGCATCTTTCTGCAACGGCCTCAGTCAGGAGGCTGCCAGAAAGTGATGCCCCCCTGTGATTAATTCCTGACCAGAAAATTACCGCAGATGAATCCTGACCAGGCGGCCCGGCTCAATCCGGTTTTATGCTTACCCCGAATGAAAGGCAACGATGAAAAACTCTGCTCCCCAGTCTCCCCTGAAGGCTGTTTCGTGGCGCGACCTGTGCGCGCCTTATATGTCACCTGATGCGCGGCGCAGCGTGTGGCAAATCATCAACAGCATCGGTCCGTTTCTGCTGACATTTTATCTGATGTATAAAAGCCTGGCCGTGTCTTACTGGCTGGTGCTGGCGCTCGCCGTTCCGGCAGCAGGTTTTACGACCCGCATCTTTATCATCATGCACGATTGCGGGCACGGTTCTTTTTTCAAATCGCAGCGCGCCAATCAGGTCGTCGGGACGATTTGCGGCATTCTGGCCAACACGCCCTATTTTCAATGGACGCGCGAACACGCGATTCATCACGCCACGTCAGGCGACCTTGACCGCCGGGGCGTGGGCGATGTGGACACGCTGACGGTCAAAGAATACCTCGCGCGGTCATCGTTCGGACGGCTCAGGTACCGGCTCTATCGCCATCCGCTGGTCACGT
>CAYWDW010000723.1:0-3242 GCA_964457105.1 uncultured Heliobacteriaceae bacterium | reverse complement strand
GGCGGGCTGGCAGCCCGCGCTCCAATAGTTTTGCGTCAGTCCTGAAAGATTCACGCAGGGAAAGAGCCGATGCCAGAAAATTCCGGGTTCGATAAAGCTGAACTGGCGGTGCTGAAAAAGCTGACCACGCCTGAAAGGATTCAGCGCTTTCTTGATGACGAAGTGGCTTACAACAAGGAGCCGGACGGCGAAAGCTGTCGTTCACCGCGCCGCGTGCTGCGCGACCGGCTGGCGCATTGTGCCGAAGGCGCTTTTCTGGCGGCGGCAGCGTTGCGCGTGCAGGGGCAGCCGCCGCTGATTGTGGATCTTGAAGCTGTGCGCGATGACGATCATCTGCTGGCCGTCTTCAAACAGCACGACCGGTGGGGCGCGATTGCGAAATCAAATTACGCCGGGCTGCGTTTTCGTGAACCCGTTTATCGCACGATTCGTGAACTGGTGATGTCTTACTTCGAGCATTATTACAACCTGCGCGGCGAAAAGACGCTGCGCACATTCTCAACGCGGCCCGTCAATCTGAGCCGCTTCGATGCGCGCCACTGGATGATTGCCGAAGATGATTTGTGGGATGTCTGCGAATACTTTTATTCAGTCGCTCACACGCGCCTGCTGACTCCGGCTATGGAACGCCGCCGCCGAATGATGGATCGCCGGTTGTACGCCGCCGGACTGACCGGCGCAGTGCAGTGAAAAGCCGCCAGCGCCTGTTAATGCTGATATCCGCTTCAGCACTGGTTCAAGCTGCCTGGGATGCTGAAACCTGCATGAACACTGAGTTTTCTCAACCGAAAACCCGTGAGTGGTTCGGATGATAACTGAAGCCGGTCAGGACTGACATCCTGAACCGGCTTCCGGTTGTGTCGCAGAGTTTTCTGAGGGGGCGACGAGGCCTATTTTTTATTGAAGGTCATCTTTGTTTCCATCGGGCCGTTGGGTGACTCTGACTGGCGATGGACTTTGAGCACCTTGCCGTCTTCGGCGAGTTCCCAGTGCTCGGTGGTCGTGCGGCTGCCGTTGTCGGTCGTGATGACTGTGTGCAGTTCCAGCACCTTGCCATTCCATTTGGCCTTGCGCGTAATCTTGCCGGAAAACTGTCCGGCATTAAATTCAGAAGTGGTTTCGCTGCCGTCAAGGTTGTAAGTCTGCGGCTGATTCATCATCCCCATCCCGCGTCCGCCGCCACCGCTGCCGACCAGTTCAGGCTTGAGGGTAAGCTGCTTGTCATCCTGCGTGATGGTCCAGGTCAGCCCTTCAATATTGGCCATGCGGCCCGACAGGTCGCTCTTGCTTTTGTCGAGCGTCCAGATTCCGGCAAAACTGGTCGGAGCCGGGGCGGCGCTGACCGCCCACAGTCCCATCATCAGCACCGCGCACAGGCCGCTGAGCATCATCAGTTTTTTCATTGGAAAATCTCCTTCCATGTGGTGGTTGGTTATCTTTCAGCGCCCGCCACCGCGAATTGGGATAAGAACGTGTCAGGCTCTGAACTGCTTGCAGTATGCCGCATCAGATGCAGCACTGACCACAAAGGCGGTCAATGGCGATGTAAAAAGATTGTTAATTGCCAGCCCGGTGTCAGTCCGGGCTAGCTGCCGCGCAGTGATTTGATGACCTGCATAAAATGAGTGACGCGGTGCGGGTCAACGGGATTGAGCCAGTTACCGGCGGCCTTGAAATGCGAGCCGATGATGAAGCCGTCTGCCAGCGGGTAAAACTCTGAGATGTTGCCTGCGTCAATGCCTGAGCCGAGGATGACGGGCAGGCGGCAATGCGCGGTGACTTCTGCGACATCGGCGCGGCGCGGGGCATCGCCCGTGACGCTGCCGGTGACGATGACGGCCTCAGCGCGCATAAATTCAGCGGCAGCGGCAGTCGCGCCGAGGCTGATGTCGGCGGTGATGGCGTGCGAGGCATGTTTCTTTTTCACATCGGCCCAGACCTGCACGCGATCAGCGCCGATCAGTTTGCGGTAACGCAGCAGTTTTGCCGCTGACGATTCAATCAGACCTTCATCCGCGACGTGCGCGAAGACATAAGCTTCAGCGCGGATGAAATCCAGTCCGGCAGCGTGCGCGACGGCCAGGGCTTCGCGGTTGGCCCCGGCCAGGATCTGAATGCCGACCGGCAGGCAGCTTTCAACTTTGACGGCGTTGCCGATGATCGTCATCGCCGCCGTGATTTCAGGGCCGACCGTGCCGCGCAGGTATGGAACATCGTGCATGTTTTCAATTGCCAGGCCGTCCACGCCGCAGTCACGATAGATGGCCGCTTCACGCACCGCCTGGGCGGTCAGCTCGCTGACGCTGTGCGTGCCGGCGGGTGTGCCCGGCAGCGCGCCGACATGAATCATGCCGATCACAGGCTTTGCATTGTGAAAGAGATCAGGCGGCATGATGATTCACTCTTCGCCGATGTCTTCGTGCCAGATTGCGGGATGAGCCGCGATGAAATCAGCGAGCATCTGAATGCATTCGGCTGAATTGAGGTCCATCACTTCGACGCCGTGTTCGCGCAGCCATTCAACGCCGCCGGAAAAATTCACCGACTCACCGACCACCACGGTGCCGATGCCGAACTGCCGAATCAGGCCGCTGCAATACCAGCACGGCGCGAGCGTCGTGACCATAATCTTATCGCGGTAGCTGCGCTGACGTCCGGCTTTGCGGAAGGCATCGGTCTCGCCGTGAACTGACGGATCGTTTTCCTGGAGGCGGCGATTATGACCGCGACCGAGCAGGCGGCCCTGCCGATCAAAGAGCGCCGCGCCAATGGGAATGCCGCCTTCAGCCAGTCCCTGCCGCGCCTCTGCCAGCGCAATTTGCAGCATCGCGTGATAATCAATCGTTTCAGTCATCGGTCACAGCTCCGGTCCGGCCATCAGATTTTTCACCGACCCGGCGGAAAGCAGTGGTTATTCGAACCTTGCGCGCTGAGAATGAGCAGGCCCTGGGCAGGTTGTCAAGTCCGAGGGCAAACCGTTAAAGTATCAGCCAGCGGTCAGTGACGGGGACGAAGATTGCTCAGGGCCTCAGCGCCACTGAATCCTGCTGGCACTCGGCCTCACCGCCGGGAGCTTCTACCGAAAAACTGGAAACCAGACAGAAACTGAGTTTCAGTAGATCCAAAATTCCTTGATCACGCGGCGTGTGTGGAGCGCGGCGGGGGTTTGGCCCCCGTGGTTTTAGGGAAAAAAAACCCGCGCAACAACCCCCCCACCCCACCCCCCCGGGGAATTTTTTATG
>CAYWDW010000722.1:0-3247 GCA_964457105.1 uncultured Heliobacteriaceae bacterium | reverse complement strand
TTTCAAAGGATGGCGGAGCGGAAGCCGTTGCAGCGGCAGGCGCGGAACTGTCTGCCGAGTTGGTTTCAAAAGTCACCGGCCTGACATTGAAGGCCGGTGCGGCGGCGCCGTGATTGAAAGTCTCAACGACGGATTCTTCCGGCGGCTGAACGGGCGGCGCAGTTTCAGGCGCAGCTTCCGGCGCGCTCGTGCGCAGCGTTTCGTAAGCTTTTCTGATGCGCGCAAAGATGTCTTTGAGCGCGGTCAGCGTGGCTTCGTCGGCGTTCTTCTGATAACGATCAGGGTGGTATTTTTTGGCGAGCCGGGTGTAGGCGTTTTTGACTTCGGCCCTGGTGGCGCTTGCCGTCAAACCCAGGATCAGGGCGTCGTCATCGGCTTCAGCCACAAGCCGCGCCATCTGCATGATTTCATCCAGCGAAGCTTCTTCAGCATTCGCGGCTCTGGCGGGGGGCGCAGGCGCAACGGTGGTCTCAGCCGCTGTCGGTTGAGGCGGTGGCGCGACCGGACGGCTGGCCACAGCCGCCGCGCTGGCCATTGCCGTTCGCCCGCTGATGACAATCAGTTCGGCGTATTCCAGGGCGCAGAGGCTGCGCAGCGTTTCCGCTTCCGCGAGGCCGCTGATCATCAGCAGTTCAGCCATCGTGACTGGCGGATCAAGCCGCGTCATCAGATAGCCTTCCTGCGGCTTCAGCCTGAAGTGCGCGCACCGTTCCATCGCGCCCGGCGCAAGCTCGACGCGGGCGGTGCCGTCGCCGCGCAACTGATCGAGAACTTCCGGGCGGCTGATCTGCCGGGCTACACCAAGCAGGAGGTCAGGAACCCGCAGCCGGGAAGAATTTTCGGCCTGACTGCCTTCTTCAAAACTGTAACTGCCTTCCGGCCACGCGCACAGCGAAGTGAAAATGATCGTGACCTGATCGAATTGCGCGCTGGTCAGCATCTCGCGTGAAAGCTGACTGCTTTCAAGCAGCACCTGACTGAGTTTGTGACCGGCGGCGATCTGCTGCCTGATTTCACCGGCCTGCGCCTGGCTGAGGTGGCCGTTGTCAACAAGGACGCTCAGAATGGAATCCTGCGGCTGATTGCTGGCCGTGCCGCAGACATCGCCCTGCGTGAACTGAATGATTTTTTTTACTGTCCCCTGCGTCAGCGTCAGCGTCCCGGAAAGCTGTCGCTGATGAATCTGACGCACCAGTTCAGTGAATGAAAGCGCCGCAAGTTGTCCCTGACGAGGAAAATCATCTGGCATAGCAGTTCACGGTAAGCGGGTTCAGGGCATGTGGTTTGGTCCGGTGGGGGGAGCAGGGCGCGGGGGATATTACAACAAAGTGCAGAGACGACGGTAGCACTTTCCGAAACGGCAGAGGCCGCATCAACCGGCCCCTGCTGCAACAGTTTCTGGTCACGTCAGGGCGCTTGCATTCGGATGACAACCTGGTCACGGCGGGCGGTTTTTTCTCAGGGCGCTTCGAGCAGATGCATCGGCGTGGCGCGAATCTTTACCTTCAGGCGCGGTTGCGGGATGGGTTTGCCGAGCGGACGGTAGCCGAGCTTCCCGGCATAAAAATCGGTGATGCGCTGCCGCGCCACACTGACAAAGCGTTCCTCCTTTTCGCAGCCCACGGCGCGACGGCGACGACGCAGCGCCGCCAGCACCGCCGACCCGACGCCTGCAAACGGATCAAGGACCCAGTCCTGTTCATTCGTCAGCGCCAGCACGCAGCGTTCGACCAGTTCAATCGGGAACTGACAGGGATGAATCGTTTTTTCAGCGTGCCCGGCCTTGACGTTCGGAATGTTCCAGAAGGCCGCTTCCCAGTCATCCTTGATGATCTGCCAGGTATTAGCGCCGTCTTCGTTCGTCAGTTCGTGAACGAGCGTCACGACCGACGGGCGGCGCGGCGTGGTGAATTCGTGACCAAACAGGCCCGGCTGTCGCTGCGGCACCGGCACGCGGCTGTGTTGCAGCGCGAGCGCAAGGCAGCTTTCGACCAGAAAGATTTTCGCGCGGTCAGTTCTGATCAGCCCGATCTCGTCAGCTTCGTAATCGCTGAGCGCCGCATAAAACGGCGGCGTCAATCCGGCTTCGCCGTAAGTCAGGCGGCGAAAGACGGCGAGTTGCTGCATCATCGTGGACGGCAGCGGAAAGCCCGTCAGAAAGTTGAGCAGGATGACGAGCGGCGAGCCTTCATACTGCGTGTGCACGGCGAAGCTGTAACGTTCGACCTGGGCGCGTTCAGCGTTTTTGCGCATCCGGGTGGCGCAGGTGAATGTCCAGTGATTGCGCCCGAATTCAACGCTCAGTTCCTCGGCTGAGCGTTCAATCGTGATGGTGGTGTAAGGATGCCCGCCGACAAACAGCAGATTGGCCTGGTGTGGCACGGCCTGCAAAAATTCGGCGCGCTGGTCAAGGCTTTGCTGATAGCTCGCGCGCCCGCTGCCTGCGGCGTGTGCCAGCTTGCGCACGATCAAATCCACAAAGCCGCTGAAATCGTGCAAGGCTTCGGGCGTGATGTTGAAGCGGTGCCGTTCAATCGGAAAGGCCATCTGTTCGCCGGACACTTTCAGTTCCCAGACATCGCTCGGATTCTTGCCAAGCGGATGGCCCGAAATCTGACCGTGTTTCGGCCCGCGAAAATATTTCTTGTGCGGATATTTTGACGGCACGCGCACGTCATCAAGGTTGAAGGTGTAGCGGTCGCCTTTCGTAAACCAGAGCAGCGTTTCATAGCGGCCTGAAAAGCGGTGCTTCGCGTGCTGCCCGTGTTCGTAATGCCAGATCATCCGGTTGCGCAGCTTCAGGCCGCGCCGTTTGAGCATCTGGTAAAAAAACACATCGAGCGGAAAAACTTCGCCCTTCTCAACGTAACTGCCCACCTGCCAGCACAGCGAACCATCAGCCGCCAGCACGCGGGCACATTCATCAATCACCGGTTCCATGCGCGTCAGGTATTCGTCAAACGGCAGCTTCTCTTCGTAAGCCTTGCCCAGGTTGTAGGGTGGTGAAGTGATGATGAGCTTGAATTGTTCACCGGGCAGTTGCCGCAGGGTCGGCAGACAATCGCCGGGCGTGAGCGCGACTTCAGCCGCCGGATTGAACTCGGCGGCAATGTCAGGTGACCAGAATGCAGCCTGATTGTGGGTGTGATCTGGATTGCGATTCATTGATGAGTAAGGCGTGAAGAAGAGATGACGGAACAAACGGAAATAACGGAACAGACGAACTCACGGCGAATATCCCCACCTT
>CAYWDW010000721.1:0-3271 GCA_964457105.1 uncultured Heliobacteriaceae bacterium | reverse complement strand
GGTTGTAAGCAGGTCGTTGTGTTCATCACGATTGATGCGCCGACAGGGTGTCCTGATATAACTGCTCAACGGCAGTGACCATGCGCTTCAGGCCGAAGCGACGTTCGACAAAGGCGCGTGCGCGTGCGGCCATCGCCTCGCTGTGCGCCGGATGCGCCAGCGCCTGACTGATGCTGCGGGCCAGCGCGTCGGCATCTGCCGGCGGAATCAGCCGCCCCGTTTCGCCCGAACGAATCATCTCCTTCGTCCCGCCTGAATCGGTGGCGATGACCGGCACACCGGCGGCCATGGCTTCAAGCACGGCGTTCGGAAAACCTTCGTGCAATGAAGCCAGCACCGCCACGTCGCAGCCCGCAATCAAAGTCGCCGCGTCGGGCCGGTCGCCGGGCAGATGCACGTGATTCGTCAGGCCGAGTTGCGCCGCCTGCGCCCGCAGTTGCTCACGCAACGAACCATCACCGATGAAGATGAAATGAACTTCCGGGTGATCCGGCACGACCTGCGCGGCGGCGGCAATGACATAACGATGACCCTTGACCTCTTCGAGTCGCGCGACCTGGCCAATCAGGATGGCCGACGGCGGCAGCCCGCATTCACGCAGCAGCGCGGCGCGACTGTCGGCGCGACTGACGCCGCCGTCAGCGAGCAGCCCGTTGTGAATCACCGCAATCTTTTCAGGCGGCACGGCGTAACGGGTCAGCAGGTGTTCACGAATCGCTGCGGAATTGACCAGCACGCGCCCGGCCAGGCGATGAATCAGGCGCGTGCCGTAATCGTGAACGCGCCGGTCTGACAGCCGCAGGTGACGTTGCGCCGCAATCATCGGCGTCCGTGTGAGCCGCGCCGCCACGCCGCCCAGGATTCCGGCGTAAAAGTCATGCGCGTGCAGCAGCGCGATGCGCTGCGTGCGCAGCAGGCGACACAGCCGCCAGAGTTGTCGCGCCGCATTCAGATTGTAAAAACTGGTCAGCGGAAATTCCGGCGGCTGCGGAAACCGATCCTTCAGTCGTTCAAGCAACTGACCGCGCCGGTGCAGCACCGCCAGCCGCACGTCCCACGCCGATTCATCCAGGCGCAGCAGCAACTCAGCCGCCTGTCGCTCGGTGCCGCCGGTCTCGAAACTCGTAATCAGATGAAGGATGCGCGGTCGTTCATCCATCACCGGCCAGAGCCTGGCGGTGCGCGCGGTCCCGATTGTTTCTTCAAATGAAACGCTCATGGCCTTTCAGGACGTAATGCCGACCGGCTGCCATTCATCAACGCTGATTGCCCGCGTGCCGGTCGCCGGTTCGGGCTGACGATCAATGAACATCCGATGCCACAGCTCCAGCATCAGCAGGCTCCACAAATCTCTGGCGTGATCGCGCACGCCGCGCCGGTGCGCATTGACCAGGTTCGTGATGGCCGCCGGAGAAAAATAACCGCGTTCGCGCAGGGAGCGGCTGTGGAGCGTGTCATCAAGCAGTTCCTTCAGTTCGGCGTTGAGCCAGTGGCGCAGCGGCACGTCAAAGCCCTGCTTCGGGCGATGAATGATTTCATCCGGCACCAGCCCGCGCACGGCGCGTTTGAGAATGTGCTTGCCTGCGACGCCGCGCACTTTCAGTTCAGCCGGAATCGTCTGCGCGAATTCGATCAGATGGTGATCGAGCAGCGGCGAGCGCGCTTCAATCGAATGCGCCATGCTCATCCGGTCTACCTTGACCAGCACATCGCCGGGCAGGTAAGTCCGGCTGTCGAGATACAGGCGATGCTCAAGCTGAGCGGTTGAAGTCGGCGTGCGGTAAAGCTGCTCGAACATGCGCGCCGGATCATAAGCCCCAAGCTGCCGCTGAAAGGCGGTCGTGAAAAGCGCGCGCCGGGCGTCGGCGTTGAAGTAAGACACATTCTCGACAAACCGCGCTGCCGGTTCGAGCGCCAGGTTGCCCAGCCAGCGTTTGCCATAAAAACCCTGCGGCAGGCTCCGGCTGAGTGATTTGAGCAGACCGTTACGCAGCGGGCCGGGAAGCCGCGTCAGCCAGTCGCGGCGCTGTTCGACCAGATAGCGTTCATAGCCGCCGAAAATTTCATCGCCGCCATCGCCGGTCAGCACGACGGTGACGTGTTCGCGCGCCATCTGTGACACGACGTAAGTCGGAATGCTCGACACATCGGCAAAGGGTTCATCGTGCAGCCGGACGATCTCTTCAACGATCCGGCAGACATCCGGCGAGACGATAAACTCGTGATGCTCCGTGTTGAGCAGCCGGGCCGTGAGCCGGGCATAGCTGAGTTCATCGAAGTCTGTTTCTCTGAAGCCAATGGAAAAGGTTCTGACCGGTTCCTTCAGCTCCCGCGCCATCAGCGCGACGACCGTGCTTGAATCAATCCCGCCGGACAAAAATGCGCCGAGCGGCACTTCGCTCTCAAGCCGCAGCCGCACGGCTTCAGCCAGCAGCTCGCGCAACCGGGCGAGGTAATGCGCTTCGTCCGGCGGGCGCGGCGGTGCGGTCCGGTCACAGGCGAAATCCCAGTACCGACGCAGGCGGATGTGGCCGTCCTGCCAGCTCAGCGTGTGACCCGGCGGCAGTTTATGAATCCCGCGAAACGCCGTCCCTGGATCCGGGACATAACCGAAGGTCACGAAATCGGCGAGGGCTTCAAAACTGACTTCGCGCCGCAGGGCCGGATGCCGCAGGAGCGATTTGATTTCAGAGCCGAACAGGAAATGCGCGCCGCACTGCGCATAATGCAGCGGTTTCTTGCCGACGCGATCACGCGCCAGCAGCAGGCGTCCGGCCCGCTCGTCGTGAATGGCGAAGGCAAACATCCCGCGCAGCTTGTCAACGCACCCGTCGCCCAGGTCTTCATACAGATGCACAATCGTTTCAGTGTCTGAGGCCGTGCGAAAGCGATGGCCGCGTCCGCTCAGCTCCGCCCGCAGTTCACGATGGTTGTAAATTTCGCCGTTGAAAACGAGGTGAATCGTGTCGTCTTCATTCGAGACCGGCTGATGACCCGCAGCCACGTCAATGATGGCCAGGCGGCGCATGCCAATGGCCACTGTCTGCTCCGGTCGGCCCGAAAGATGACAGCCCTCATCGTCCGGCCCGCGATGCGTGATGACCTCACACATCCGCCTGAGCAGTTCGCCTGAAGGCATCCCGCCCGGCAGCATTTCAGGTCCGATTATTCCGGCAATTCCACACATAACTTATCGCGAGTTTTATCGGGGGAATTCGGAATTCGGAAGTCGGAAGTCGGAATTCGGTAGTCAGAATGAAGAGAAGCCGCA
>CAYWDW010000720.1:0-3274 GCA_964457105.1 uncultured Heliobacteriaceae bacterium | reverse complement strand
GCCATAACTGTTTGTCCTTTGACCGATGCTGTTGATTAAGGGAAGAGGGGATGACCGGAGGCCTGAAACCTCCGGGCGAGGACGGATCATAGCAAAGCGGAAGGCAGAGCAAAAGGCTGTGGGTGGCCGGGTCGCATTTCTGCCTTCAGCCGGACCGCGGTTGTGAAAAGTTGTCAGCGTGTGTTATTTCACTGCCACCTGCAATCCACAGAATCACAGAGGAACAATTATGAAAAATCACAGTTTCACCCGGCGGGAATTTTTCGGCACTACCGCCTTTGGCACGATCAGCCTGCTTGCCGCGCGCCGCCTGTCGGCGCAGCCGCAACCGAAGGCTCAGGAGCTGCTCGTTTACATTGGCACTTACACGACCGGCAAAAGCGAAGGCATTTATGTGTACCGCCTCAACCTCGCCTCCGGCGAACTCCGGCGGCAAAGCGCGGCGGGCGGCGTCGTCAACCCGTCCTTTGTCGCCATTGACCCGCGCCGCAAATATCTTTACTCAGTCGCTGAAACCGGTGAATTCAACGGCAGAAAAAGCGGTGCCGTCAGCGCCTGGGCCATCAATCAGAAAACCGGCGACCTGCAAGCGCTCAATCAGCAGCCGTCAATGGGCACCGGGCCGTGTTACGTTTCAGTTGATCGCTCCGGCAAATTCGTGCTGACGGCCAATTACGGCAGCGGCAGCGTGACCGTGCTGCCCGTCGGCAGGGACGGCAGCCTGGGTGCGCCGACCGACACCATTCAGCACACCGGTTCGAGTGTTAACCAGGGTCGCCCGACGCGCCCGCACGCGCACTGCATCGTGCCTGACGCTTCCGGTCGTTTCATGCTCGCCGCGGACCTCGGACTCGACAAGGTGATGATTTACCGCTTTGACGCAAAGCAGGGAAAGCTCGCGCCGAATACGCAGCCATTCGTGGCGCTCAAACCCGGGACCGGCCCGCGCCACGTCGCCTTTCATCCAGGCGGGCAATTCGCTTACGTCATCAACGAACTCAATTCAACGCTCATTGCCTTCACATATGGCAAAACAAACGGCACGCTGACTGAAGTGCAGGTCTCGCCCACGCTGCCCGACGGGTTCAAGGGGACGAATTACTGCGCTGATGTTCACGTGCACCCGTCGGGACAGTTCGTTTACGCCTCGAACCGGGGCCACGACAGCATTGCCGTCTTCGGCGTTGACCGGAAAACAGGCCGCCTGATTTTCATCGAACACGTCTCAACCCAGGGCAACTGGCCGCGCAACTTCGCCATTGATCCGACCGGCACCTTTCTGCTTGCCGCCAATCAGAAATCAGACAGCATTATCACGTACCGCATTGATCGGCAGTCAGGCCGCCTGACACCCACCGGCAAGATGCTTGAAATCCCCGCGCCGGTCTGTCTGAAACTGATCCCGGCATTTTCGTGACAAGCTGGAAAAATAACGGAGTGACAATGCCGCAGTGAGCGCACGATGGCTGCCGTGTGTCTGATCTCACTGACAGGGCGGCGAGATTATAACACCGAAGGAATTTCTGACCGCACTTCAGGCGACCGGGCGATAAAAGAGCGCCAGTTGTCCGCCCGTGTGCCAGAACAGCACGGTCTGATCGGCTGAAATTTTTCTGGTTCTGATCTGCGCAAGCAGCCCGGCCATCGCTTTGGCTGTATAGACCGGATCGAGGATGATGCCTTCAGTGCGGGCGAGCAGCGCCATCGCTTCATCTGATTCCGGCGTCGGAACGCCGTAACCCTGCCCGATGAATTCATCCAGCACCGTCACTTCAGCGCGCAATGCGCCTGTCGGCAAGGCCAGCATTTCACCGAGGCCGCGAATGATCCTGCCGACCTCTGAGCTGATCGCCGCCGCCGGATCATCCGCGCTGACGCCGCTGATGCGCGTGTTTTCAAGTCCGCACAACTGAGCGCCTGTCACCAGGCCGGCCTGCGTGCCGCCCGATGAAGTCGAATGAAAAATATAATCGGCGTTCAGCTTCAATGCCTGCAACTGTGCTGCTGTTTCTTCGACGGCGGCGACAAAGCCGAGCGCGCCGAGCGGCGTTGACGCGCCCAGCGGAATCTCGCAGACCCTGATGCCCTGGCTGCGCAATCGTTCGGCAATCGCCCGTGCCGTGGCGATGCGCTCTTCGCGGTTGCTGACGCGGTGAATCTCGGCACCGAAAAGTTCATCAAGATACAGACTCGACGGCGCCAGTGACGGATAAGTGACCGCTGCCGGATTCTGCACCAGAATGCAGCGCAACCCGATCCGGGCGCACATCGCCGCCGTCACGCGGCAGTGATTCGATTTCTCGCCGCCCATCGTGATGACGGCTTCAGCGCCATCGGCCTGCGCCCTGGCCAGAAAAAATTCCAGCTTGCGCACCTTGTTGCCGCCAAAGCCGGGGCCGGTGTAATCATCACGCTTGATGAACAGTCGTGGTGCGCGCGGGCCAAGCGCCTGGCGCAGGCGCGGCAGTTCTTCAAGCGGTGTCGGGTAATGGCCGAGACGCAGCCGCGGAAAGCTGTGCAGTCGCTCAATTGCTGCTGAATTATTCATGCGATTGATTCAGAAGATTTCACGAACAGTCCGCTTCGTTGAGCGAGCGCCCGCAGCCGCAGTGTCGGGGCGCTCGCTCAACGAAGCGGACTGGACCCAGGCACGCCCTGGCACATTGATCTAAGCCCGCATCCGGCGAAACCTGTCGAGATTGGCCTTCAGCGCTTCGAGTGGCGGAAAGGCTTCGCGCTCGTATTCGATGATGTACCACTCAAGCCCGCCGACGGTTTCGCAGATCGTCATAATCTGCTTCCAGTCCAGTTCATCATCACCGAGAAAGGCGTCCGGCTGCTGATGCGAGAACGGCTTGACGTGCATTGAAACGGTGCGGCCCTTGTTGCGCTTCAGAAAATCCGTGACCGTGACGCCGGACATTTCCGAAGCATTGCCGGTGTCGAATTGCAGGATGACGTTTTTCCTGGTCTGATCGGCAAAGATGTTCCACCAGTATTCGCCGTCAAGCTTATTGAAGTCGAGCGTGTGATTGTGATAGCCCACGCGCAGGCCGTGCGGTTTCAGGCGGTCTGAAATTTCGTTGACCGTTGCGGCGGTTTTCAGCAGCAGGTCTTTTGAAGTGTAAACCTCGCCCGGCAGCGAACGAATAATCAGGTTTTTATTGCCAATCGCCTGATTGAATTCGATTGCCCGGTTGAGCCGGTCGCCCTGCAGTTCCTGCCACGAATGATGAAACCCGCAGGCCCGCAGTTTGTTTGCCGCCAGCCAGCC
>CAYWDW010000719.1:0-3275 GCA_964457105.1 uncultured Heliobacteriaceae bacterium | reverse complement strand
GACGGCAGCACTTTCAAACGCAAGCTTGCGCCTTGCAGATTCCATACGCCATCGCTGTTGGCGGCGCGCACGGTGAAAACATATTCGCCCGGCGGCAGGCGATTGTAATACGCTGTGCGGCGCGTGTCGGCGGCGATCCAGTTGTCGTCTATGCCTGCGAGTTGATATTGGAACCGCTGTTGTTCAGGGCGAATGAAGCTCAAGCCCTGATAGCGAATTTCCAGACTGTTGTTTTGCTCCGGCTGAATCTCGATAACATGGCTGAGCGGGGCGTCTTCATTGTTGCGGCGCACCGCTTCGATCACGACGGGCGGCGCCTGGGCATTGATTTCCATGCGCGCGGGATCAATCACGGCGGCTCCCTGTGCCGTCGGAAACCAGAGTTTGCCGTCGCGCGTTTTCCAGCCTGCCGGTTGCCGCCCGCCGTTGCATTCGACATTAAGCAAGCCGTCTTCTTTGCCGTAAGCAATCGAATGAATCGTGCGGATTTTGCCGTCAGCGAAATCATTCAATTCCTGTAGCCGAACGCGATAGATGCCCTGGTTGCAACTCATCCAGAAGTAGCCGCGCGCATCGTCCAGAATCTGAAACACGCCGTTATTGAAGAGGCCGTCCTGCGTGGTGTAGCGCGTGAAGCGACCATCTTTGTAGCGGCTCAAGCCACCGTCATAGGTGCCGATCCAGAGCGTGCCTGCGTCATCCTGATAGAGCGTGCGCAGGTGATTGCTCGCCAGCCCGTCGGGTTCGGTGTACGACGTAAAGCGCCCGTCAGCAAAGCGCGAAAGCCCGCCCCACGTGCCAATCCACAGCGCGCCGCTGCCGTCTTCCAGAATCACTTTGACTTCATCGCCGACTAAGCCATCGGCAGTGGTGTAGCGGGTGTAGCGACCATCCGCATATTTGACGAGGCCATGGCTCGTGGCAAACCAGTAGCTTCCTGATTGATCCTGATGAATCGCCCAGACGCCACCTCGAAAGAACTCGGTGGGCGCGGGCAATGGTTGCAACCGCGCGGGTTGAGCAGGACAACCGGGCAGCGCGGGCTGAGCAAAGCGAAACAGCCCCATCGTTGTGCCGATCCACATCACGCCGTCGCGGTCTGCGTAGAGCGCCGTGATGTCGTCAATATCCAGCCCGTCGCGCCTGCGGTAATGCGTGATGCAACCGTTCTGATAGCGCGTCACGCCGCCGCCCCACGTGCCGAACCAGAGTTGCCCGGCGCGGTCTTCGTAAATCGAATAAACATTGTCGGAAGCTAAACCATTCTGGCGCGTGAAACCATTGATGGGCGTTTCGCGCGCCCGATACAACCCTTCGTTCGTGCCAATCCACAAATTCCCTTCGCGGTCTTCATAACAAGCCTGCACTGAGCGCAGCCCGCGCTCAGACGTATGGCGTGTCAACTGACCGTCACGATAAAGCCCCAGCCAATTGCCATAATCCGAGAGCCAGACATTGTGGCGGCGGTCTTCCATTGCCAGAAAGGAACGCCGTTGTTTCGTCATTATTGGGTAGACAGTAAACTGTCCGTCCCTGAGGCGCACCATCCCGACATCGGTCGTCTGAAGCCAGAGCGTGCCGTATTGATCTTCAACCATTGAGATGATGTTGAGGCTCGGCAGTCCTTCACGGGGCGAATAGCTAATCACTTTTCCGTGCGAATACACAAACAAAGCATCGCCGCTCAGCCAGGCCAGTAGATTGCCTTCAGGGTGAATCACCTGCGCCTGTTGGGGCATAAGCTCTTCGCGTGTGCAGGTCACGCGCCAACCGTTGCGCCATTCCGCAATGCCCTGATGCGCGACCACGCGGAGATTGCCGGCGGCATCCTCCTCAAGCCGGATAATCATCCAGGGCGGCAAACCTTCCTGCGGCGTGTAAGTCGTAAAGATGTCGGCCTGATATTTAACCAGCCAGCTCTCATCTGTTAACGCCCAGAGCGTGCCGTGCCGATCTTCAAAGAGTTGATCGAAGCGATTGCTGCCGAGTCCTTTCGTGTTGCCTTTATTGAAAACGGTGAACCGCTGCCCATCAAAGCGCACCAGCCCGTCAAACGTCGCCAGCCACAAATAACCATCCCGCGTTTGGCGAATCGCGCGCACGGTGTTCTGCGGCAGGCCGTCATCCGTCGTCCAGTGATCGAAGCGATAGGACGGCGCAGCAGCCACAGCGCACACCATCAGCCAGCCTGACCAGAAAATGGCGCAGGCTTGCATCAGCCATTCAGGTTGAGACGGAAAGGTACTCATCGCCAGCTCACCTGATGAACTGTCATCGGCTGACTGTTACTTCACCGGATTCGGCGGCTTCAGATAAGGCGCGAGAAAGCGCCAGACTTCCGCCCGTGATTCCTTCGCCAGCTTTGTGTCTATGCGGTTGAAAGCGTGGCCGCCCGGTGCGTTCTGATAAATTTTGTACTCGAACTTTTTGCCGGCGGCCTTCAGCGCGCGGATCAGATGTTCGACTTCCAGCACGTTCACGTCTTCGTCGTTCGTGTTGGTGTGAACGAGCAGCGGCGTCTGAAGTTTTTCGACGTGATTGACGGGTGATCGTTTGCGATATTCAGCGACGTTGTCTTCGGCGCTTTTGCCGATGTGATAAGGCGCAGAAAAAAGCTCACGATAGCCCTGACTCTTGTAACCCATCCGCGCCACCAGATCGCTGACCGGGACTCCGGCGTAAGCGACCTTGTAATCCTGCGGATGCTCGAAGATGTTCATCAGCGTAATCATGCCGCCGTGACTCCAGCCGATGATGCCGACGCGCTCAGGATCAATTTCAGGATGGTTTTCAAGCATCCACTGCTTACCGGCATACACGTCGTCGTTTTCGAGTCCGCCGTAATCAATCTGCCGCCAGAATCCGCGCCCGTAACCGGTGCTGCCGCGATAATCAGGCGCAATCACGGCGTAGCCCTGCTCGATGAGTTCACGCACGATATGCGCGCTGCCGGTATTGAAATCGCCATGCACTCCGCCATGCACGAAGACGATCAGCGGCATCCGGCCTGAATGTTTTTTCGGGATGAACGTGTAAGCATTGACGATGACCGGATTGCCTGCGCCCTGGCCGGTCGGATTCGGCGTTTTCGCAGGCGGCGGGCCGGTGTATTTCACCTTGTCAATTTCGGCGATGTCGCCGAGCTGCTGATGAAACATCAGGTCATCGAGCCAGGCCGGTCAGGGAGTGACGGCCCGGTGAGGACGGACGGCGAGGGTTGTTCATAAAATTACTTCTCCTGAAATCAGATACGACGGACGGCCTGGGGGAGGCCG
>CAYWDW010000718.1:0-3280 GCA_964457105.1 uncultured Heliobacteriaceae bacterium | reverse complement strand
TCAAAGAGAACCTGCCTGGCGCAAAGGTGAGCGGCGGCGTCAGCAACATTTCGTTTTCGTTTCGCGGCAACAACGCCGTGCGCGAAGCGATGCACTCGGCGTTTCTTTATCACGCGATCAAAGCCGGAATGGAGATGGGCATCGTCAATGCCGGACAGCTTGCGGTCTATGACGAAATCCCGAAAGACCTGCTGGAACTGGTCGAAGACGTTTTGCTCAATCGCCGCCCTGACGCGACCGAACGCCTGGTCAGCTTTGCCGAAACGATCAAGTCGCAGGGCAAGGCCGAAGCGAAGGAGACAGACGAATGGCGCCACGGCTCGGTCGAAGAACGCCTGTCGCACGCGCTGGTCAAAGGCATCGTTGATGACATCGAGGCCGACACCGAAGAGGCGCGACAGAAATACGGCAGGCCGCTCGCCGTCATTGAAGGCCCGCTGATGGATGGCATGAATGTCGTCGGCGATCTGTTTGGCTCCGGCAAAATGTTTCTGCCGCAGGTGGTCAAATCGGCCCGCGTGATGAAAAAAGCCGTCGCTTATCTGCAACCGTTTATGGAAGCCGAAAAGGCCGCAAGCGGCAGCACGCGGGCGCAGGGCAAGGTGCTGATGGCAACGGTCAAGGGCGATGTTCACGACATCGGCAAAAACATCGTCGGCGTTGTGCTCGGTTGCAACAACTACGAAGTGATTGACCTCGGCGTCATGGTTCCGTGCGAAAAAATTCTGGCCGCCGCAAAAGAACACAACGTTGACATCATCGGTCTGAGCGGACTGATTACGCCGTCGCTTGATGAAATGCAGCACGTCGCCAGAGAGATGCAGCGCGAAGGCTTCACGATTCCGCTGCTGATTGGCGGCGCGACGACTTCGCGCGTGCATACGGCGGTGAAGATTGCGCACCATTACGAACCGCCGGTGATTCACGTGCTTGACGCTTCGCGCGCAGTGCCGGTCGTCGGCGCGCTCATCAATCCTGAGACTCGCGCCGCGTTTGCCCTGAAAAATCAGAGCGAGCAGCAGCGCGACCGCGAACGTCACGAAGCGAGCAAAGAGCAGCGCCACATTCTGCCCATCGAACAGGCTCGCGCCAGGCGCACACCGATTGACTGGGCGACGACTGAAATTGCCAGGCCGTCATTCACCGGCCTGCAATCATTCGACAACTTTCCGCTCGAACAGATTGTCCCGTTCATTGACTGGTCGCCGCTCTTTCATACGTGGGAACTCGCCGGAGTTTACCCGCGCATCCTTGATGACCCGAAAGTCGGCGAGCAGGCGCGCAGGCTTGACGAAGACGCGCGGCGCCTGCTCGCTCAGATCGTCAGCGACAAACTGCTCACGGCCCGCGCTGTTTACGGCTTCTGGCCTGCAAACAGCGTCGGCGATGACATAGAAGTTTACGCTGACGAATCACGCGAGCACGTGTTGACAACTTTCTGCACGCTGCGTCAGCAGGGCGAAATGCGCGAAGGCCAGGCCAACAAGGCGCTCGCTGATTTCATTGCGCCGAAAGAAAGTCATCGCGCTGATTACCTCGGCGCGTTCGCCGTCACCGCAGGCATCGGTCTTGAAACTCTGGTCGAACGCTTCAAACGCGATCACGACGATTACAACGCGATCATGGCGCAGGCTCTCGCCGACCGCCTGGCCGAAGCCTTCGCCGAACTGCTCCACCAAAAAGCCCGCGAAGTTTTCGGTTACGGCGCCGGTGAAAATTTGAGCAACGAAGAACTGATCAGGGAAAAGTATCGCGGCATTCGCCCTGCGCCCGGCTATCCGGCCTGCCCCGATCACACCGAGAAGCGCAAGCTGTTCGCGCTGCTTGAAGCTGAGCAAAACGCCGGCGTGCATCTGACCGAAAGCTGCGCGATGTACCCGGCCAGTTCGGTGAGCGGCTGGTATTTCGCGCATCCCGACTCGCAATATTTCGTCGTCGGCAAAATCGCGCGCGATCAGGTCGCGGATTACGCGCGGCGCAAGGAAATGGAAATGAGGGAAGCGGAACGCTGGCTCGCGCCGAATCTGAATTACGAGCCATAAGCAGGCAATGCTCTTTTGAGAATAAGAATTATGAAAGCAAAAATAATCTTCCCCGGTTTTGTACTCTGTTTGTTTTGCAACCTGATGGTCACATCTCAGTCTGCTTCTGAGTGGAAAGAATTCTCTTCTCCGGAAGGAAAGTTCAGCATTCTGTTTCCCGGAACTCCGACGACAGGCTACAGGCCCGCTGGCGCGGACTCGGACACATCAGTAACTTACGTAACCAACTTTCAGCGGGAAGAGAAAGCGTGGACAGTCGCGTATTTTGATTTGCCCACAGTTCCGTCTGATGAACAGAGCATCAAAAAATTGTTTGATCAGACTCGTGACCGGATGCTGAAAATGTATTCCAGCAGACTGGCCAGTGAGGAAGACATGATACTGATGAACTATCCGGTGCGGGCGTTCAGAACGAAACCGGATGATCGCAACAGAGTTTTCTATACAAGAATCTGTCTGGTCAGGCAGCGCCTTTATCAGGTGTGGGCGCTCACTGGCAGGGACAAGGAAAAATCAGATGATGTGGTCAGGTACTTTGATTCCTTCAGGCCAGTCCCGATGACAGACGAGGAAATCAAAAACCTGAAGAGCTTTTTCAAAGCTGAAAATGAAAAGGCCGTTCCCCGTAAAATTCCTGTTTCCGGCGGAGTGTTACAGCAGCAGGCAACCAGAAAAGTGCAACCGGTCTATCCCTCCGAAGCCCGAAAGGCCGGTATTACCGGGCAGGTTCAGGTGCGCGTACTGGTTTCAGAGCAGGGCGACGTGATCGAAGCTCAGGCGATCAGCGGCCCCGCAGAATTGCGCGACGCCGCAGTACAGGCAGTTCAGCAATGGAAGTTCAATCCTGTCCGCCTCTCAGGCTCGCCAATAAAAATGGAAGGGGTGCTGAACTTCGTTTTCTCTGCCAGGTGATATTCCCGAATCAGGTTGCGGATTACGCGCGGCGCAAGGGAATGGAAATGAAGGAAGCGGAACGCTGGCTCGCGCCGAATCTGAGTTATGAGTTGTGAATGATGCAGTGAAACACAAATCACCTGGCTGACAGGGCCAGGCTCTGCCGACAGGTGGCTGTTTTCTCGCTGCTTCAATTCGGCAGAATCGTGCCAGTGGAGGGCCGCTCGCCAAAAACGGCGTTGCCTTGCTGAACCTGCCGGTCTGTTGTTCAATCTGCGACGGCAAAATTTCTCAGCCGAGTGCCCCTTGCAGTCCGAAGGAGAAGCTGTCGTGAAAGAACTGCC
>CAYWDW010000717.1:0-3282 GCA_964457105.1 uncultured Heliobacteriaceae bacterium | reverse complement strand
GTGAACGGCGTCAAAGCCGGAACTTATCTCGCGCGCGTGCAGGTGGACGGCGCAGAAAGCCCGCTCGGCGCTGATGCCGACGGCAGATTCAATTCACCGCTGATATTGATTCCCTGATGAAGTCATGACGAGTCCTGCCGCACAGCTCAACTGGGCCGAAGCGAATCAGCGTTACCTGATGGCGCGGCTGGCGCACGTGCAGGCGGCGCTGGCGCGTCACGCGGCGCAGGCAGGGCAGAGCAATGCTGAAACCCGCACGCACGCCGAGGCTGAAGCGGCATGGCGCGAAGCAGCCGAGGCGCTGCCCGCACCATCGGCGCTGGATCATCTGTGCCAGGCGTTCGGGCTGTCGGCTTTTGAACGCGATGTGTTGCTGCTGTGCGCCGGCATCGAACTTGATTCAGGTTTCGCTGCGTTGTGCGCTGCGGCTCAGGGCAGCGTCAGAAGCGGTCTGCCGACTTTCAGCCTGGCGCTCGCCGCTTTGCCTGACGCGCACTGGAGCGCGCTGGCTCCGGCGGCGCCGCTGCGTCGCTGGCGGCTGCTTGAAATCGGCGCGGGCGACACGCTGACGCAAAGTCCATTACGCATTGATGAGCGCGTGCTGCATTACCTGGCCGGCGTGGGCGGCATTGATGCGCGCTTGCAGTGCCTCGTGGAACTGCTTGCGCCGCCGCCCGAACTGCCGCCTTCGCACGCGGAGATTGCCGAACAGATTGTGCGCGTCTGGTCGCAGTCAGGGCGACGCGACGCGGCGTGGCCGGTCATTCATCTGACCGGCGAAGATGATTCAGGCCGTCGCGCCGTTGCTGCTGCGGCGAGCGCGGCGTTGCGGCAGAACCTGTACGCGCTGCGCGCCGCTGATCTGCCTGCTTCGGTCGCTGAACGCGAAGCCCTGGCGCGGCTCTGGGAACGCGAATCGGTGCTGAGCGGCGCGGCGCTGCTGCTTGATTGCAATGAAGCTGACAATCATCACGCGATCACTTCCTTTATTGAACAGACGCAGGGGCCGCTGATGATGGCAGGCCGCGAACCGCTGCGCCCGCTCAGGCGTTCGCTGCGGCGCTTTGACGTGCGCAGGCCTGGCGCGACGGAGCAGCGGCAGTTGTGGCAGGCGGCGCTGGGGCCTGTGTCGGCGCAACTCAATCACAAACTCGACCGGCTGGTGTCGCAGTTTTCGCTCGGCCTTGAAGCGATTCGCGCGGTCAGCGCGCAGGCGCTGGAAAGTTCACCGGATGACGAGCTGATCGGGCTGCGCTTGTGGGATGCCTGCCGGCAGCAGGCGAGCGCGCGGCTTGAAACGCTGGCGCAGCGCATCGAACCGATGGCTGACTGGGCTGATCTGGTGCTGCCCGAAGCGCAGATGCAGACGCTGCGCGAAATTGCCGCGCAGGTTCATCAGCGGCAGCAGGTGTATGAAACCTGGGGCTTCGCGGCGAAAAGCGCGCGCGGCCTGGGCCTGAGCGCGCTCTTTGCCGGGGCGAGCGGCACCGGCAAAACGATGGCCGCAGAAGTCATCGCCAGGGAACTCCGGCTTGATCTTTATCGGATTGATCTGAGTCAGGTCGTCAGCAAATACATCGGCGAAACTGAAAAGAATCTGCGCCGCGTCTTCGATGCCGCCGAAGCTGGCGGCGCGGTGCTGCTCTTTGACGAAGCCGACGCGCTGTTTGGCAAACGCAGCGAAGTCAAAGACAGTCACGACCGCTATGCCAATATCGAAATCAGCTACCTGCTGCAACGCATGGAGTCGTATCGCGGGCTGGCGATTCTGACGACGAATCTGAAAAGCGTGCTGGACACGGCCTTTCTGCGGCGACTGCGTTTTGTCGTGCAATTTCCGTTTCCCGATGCCGCGCTGCGCGCTGAAATCTGGCGGCGCATCTTTCCGCCGCAGACTCCGGTTGAAAATCTGGATGTGAATCAACTGGCGCGGCTCAACGTCGCGGGCGGCAACATTCACAACATCGCCTTGCAGGCGGCATTTCTGGCGGCAGCGGCGAACGAACCGGTGCAGATGAAACACCTGCTGCGCGCCGCGCGCAGCGAATACACAAAGCTCGAAAAAACGCTGACCGACAGCGAGTGCCGCGACTGGATCAGTGGATAAAGAGGCGCGCCCTGAATCCTGAATCCTGAGTCCTGATGCCTGTATTTTTGACAAACAGGAATCAGGAATCAGGCATCAGGATTCAGAAACGCTTTCTGAGATTTTGAGATGAAACCTGCAGCCATTGAACTGCACATTGATGAGCTCGTGCTGCACGGTTTTGCGCAGCCTGATCGCTGGCTTGTGGCTGAAGCGCTGGAGCGCGAACTGGCAAGGTTGTTTGCTGAACCGGGCGCGCAGCGCCTGAACATAAGTAATCAGACGCTGGCGCGACTTGATGCAGGCGCCTTCACTTCAGCGCCGCAATCATCACCGGCAGAGGTCGGCGCGCAGGTCGCGCAGGCAATTTACAGAGGCTTGAGCCGATGAATCACGAGCAGGCTCAGATCAGCCGGATGCCGATGCCGTCAGCGCAGGCCGCGAGCAGACGGCTGACATTGCAGCGTCGCGCGGCTGATGCGTCGGCGCTCACGCAGGTCCCGCCCATCGTGCCGGACGTCCTGCGTTCGTCCGGCGAGCCGCTTGATGCAGCCACGCGCACACGGATGGAATCGCGCTTTGGGCATGACTTCAGTCAGGTGCGTGTGCATACCGATGCGCGGGCGGCTGACTCGGCACAGTCAGTTCACGCGCTGGCTTACACGGTTGGGCAGGATGTGGTGTTCGGGGCCGGGCAGTATGCGCCGCAAACGCTGGCCGGGGAAGAGCTGCTGGCGCACGAACTGACCCATACGATTCAGCAGTCTGCCAGGGCATCTGACGCCATCACGTCGCAGCATTCCATCGGCATTGAGCCAGCAGATACCTTACTTGAACGTGAGGCAGATGCAAACGCAACAAGCATGTCTGTGAACTCCGTCGCTCCGGCCTCGACCATCGCGTTGCAGCGCAAGCCGGATGAGATTGAGATGCCGACGGAATATGCCTTTGCGCTCGATAAACGCAGGCGCACCGATAAAAATTATGCGTGGGCGCAGGGGCGCAAGGACGCGGCGCGCATTCAGCAGCACAAAAAACTGACGCCTGAAGACAGAAAGGAGGTCATCGCCAAACTGCGCTTCTTTCAGGGCGAAGCGAAGGCGGCTTACATGCGTGTGATCACCCCGGCGGTGTCGGAGTACGCTCAGGATGTGGTCGGGATTCTGGCGGAATCCAACAGGCCGGAGGTCAATCCC
>CAYWDW010000716.1:0-3284 GCA_964457105.1 uncultured Heliobacteriaceae bacterium | reverse complement strand
CAAATTTGAAATCGGGCATTTGAGATCAGGCGAAGCGTGGCGCGTTTCCGGGTAGGTCGCTCAAGCGGCGCAGTAATGCGACTGCGTAGATGAATGATCGCCGCTGCCTTCAGGGGCAGGCACAAAATTCGGCTTACAGGTCAGCTCCGAAACTTCTCAGGACTGAGGAATTATTTATGTCGAATGCATTTTACCAGGGAATTGCTTCAGTCACCCAAAAGGCATTTATGTATGCGGTGATCGGGCTGGGCATCGGGCTGGTGGGCGGCTTCAAAGTGGCCAATTACCGGTATCATCAGCGGCAGGCGGCTGAAACCAGTGCGCAGGCGATGCAGGCCGCTTCGCAGTTGCCGGCCGGCGGGCAGGGCGATTCGCAGCAGATGATCAATCAGACGCGCGCGATTATTGAAAAGGCGCGGCAGAATCCGAACGATTTTGACGCGCAGATTCAGGCTGCCGATCAGTTTATGCAGATTCGTCGTCCCGAAGGCGCGATGGAATTTCTGCAACAGGCCAACAAACTCAGGCCTGACAACGTTGATGTCATGGGTGAACTCGCCGGGGCCTGTTTCTTTCAGGAAAAGTTTCCCGACGCGATCACCTGGGCGCGCAAAACGCTGGCGAAGGATGCCAAAAATGCTCCGGCCAAATTCTATCTGGCTTATGCGCAGATTCTGAGCGGACAGAATCTGAATGAAGCCGAAAAGCTGCTCGTCGAACTTGAGGCCACCAGCACCGGCGCGCCCGATTCGGCCAGACAGGCGCTGGCCGAAATGCGCGCGCGGTTGCAGGCAGCCAGACAGGGCAAAACCGGTGACGCCAAAACCACGCTGTCACACGGGCCTGATGAAAACAGCGGAGTCAAACGTTGAGCTTCATCTTTCGCGCAGTTCTCATCCTCATCATCTTCAGCTTTGTCGTTTACGTGCTGAAAGCCATCGCTCGCCTGAGCTTCAATGTCCGTAAAACGGTACGGGATGTGCGCTCGCTGCGCGATGAAATCAGCACCGTGCCGGGCGGGCAGCGCGCCAAATCAAAGGCGGTCAGTGCGGAGATGGTGCGCTGTGCGTCCTGCGGAGCATTCGTCGTTGCGCGCGACGCAATGACTGTGACATCGCGCGGCAGAGCGGCGCATTTCTGCTCGAAGGAGTGTCTGGAGGCGCACGTCAAAAGCGCGTGAAATCTGATTTTGCCCTGGCTTGTTCACACCGCAAACGGCAGTTATACTCGTTTTTACTTGTCATTTCCGCCGCTGCATCCAGCCGCGAGCCTGCCTTTCATTCCAGCTTCCGTCACCCTGGTCGGCGCGTCTGCGGGGTCGGCTTTGTTGACGGAGATGACGCACTGATAAATCACGGCGAACCAGTAACTGATTAAGGACAGAAGGAAAAAGTTCATGGAGAATTCGCAAAAACAGGCGATCAATATTGAGGACGAGATGCGCCGCAGCTATCTCGATTACGCGATGTCGGTGATCATCGGACGCGCGCTCCCCGATGTGCGCGACGGCCTCAAGCCGGTGCATCGCCGCATTCTGTATTCGATGAATGAAAAGGGGCTGGTGCCTGGCAAGCCTTTCAAGAAATCGGCCAACGTCGTCGGTGACGTGCTTGGCGGTTATCACCCGCACGGCGATTCGGCGGTCTATGACGCGATGGTGCGCATGGCGCAGGATTTTTCGCTGCGTTACCCGATGGTTGACGGCCAGGGCAACTGGGGATCGCTTGACGGGGACAACGCTGCCGCCTACCGCTACACTGAAGCGCGCCTGACTCGCATCGCCACCGAGATGCTGGCCGACATTGAAAAAGAGACGGTTGAATTCGTGCCGAATTACGACGAATCGCGGCAGGAACCGACGGTGCTGCCGGCGCGCATTCCCAATCTGCTGCTCAATGGCGCAGAAGGCATTGCGGTCGGGATGGCGACCAAGATTCCGCCGCACAATCTGAACGATCTGATCGAAGCGACCACGCACCTGCTGCAGCATCAGAACAGTAAAGTCGCGGACCTGATGAAATTCATCCCCGGCCCTGACTTTCCGACCGGCGGCTTTATTTACGGGCGCGAGGGGATCAGACAGGCTTATGAAACCGGGCGCGGCGTGATGCAGGTGCGCGCGCGCGCGGCGATTGACAAGATCGGGCGCGGCGCGCAGGAACGCGATGCCATCGTCGTCACCGAGATTCCGTATCAGGTCAACAAGGCGAAGCTGATCGAACAGATTGCCGACCTTGTTAACGACAAGCGCATCGAAGGCATCTCTGAAATCCGCGACGAAACCGACCGCGAATCAACCGCCGCCAAGAAAGTCCGCATCGTCATCGAACTCAAGCGCGACGCCATCGCGCAGGTCATTCTGAACAAGCTTTACAAGCTGACGCAGATGCAGACCTCGTTCGGGATGATCAATCTGTCCATCGTCAACGGACAGCCGCGGGTTCTCAACCTGCTCGACACGCTCAACGAGTTCATCAACTTCCGCCGCGAAGTCGTGCGCAACCGCACGATGTATGAACTTCGGAAAGCAAAGGCGCGCGCGCATATTTTAGAGGGTCTGAAGAAGGCGATTGACATCATTGATCAGATCATCAAACTGATTCGCGCCTCGAAATCAACCGAGGAAGCGAAGTCAGGGCTGATGGGTCAGTTCAAATTCTCCGACCTGCAGTCCCAGGCGATTCTGGATATGCAGCTTCGTCGCCTGGCGGCGCTCGAACGGCAGAAGATCATTGATGAGTACGAAGAGATCATCAAGCTGATTGCTGAACTTGAAGAAATCCTCGCCAACGAGCGCGTGCTGCGCAGCGTGATCGTCCAAGAGTTGCGCGCGGTGCAGAAGGATTACGGCGATGAACGACGGACGCAGATTGTGGACAGCAGCGTTGAGTTGACGCTGGAAGATCTGATTGCTGATGAAGACGTGGTGATTACGCTGACGCATTCGGGGTATGTCAAGCGCACGCCGGTGACGACTTACAAATCGCAGCGGCGCGGCGGCACCGGGCGCAAGGGCATGAGTACGCGGTCCGAGGATATTGTCTCGAATATCTTCGTCGCTTCGACGCACAGTTACCTGATGATCTTCACGACGAAGGGCCAGGTTTACAAGCTGAAGGTTCACGAAATTCCCGATGCTCAGGCCGCCGGCAAAGGCAAGGCCATCGTCAATCTGATCAACCTGCCCGGCACTGAGCAGATTGCCGGAGTCGTTCCGGTGCGCGATTTTGTCGAAGGGCAGTTTGTCGTGATGGTCACGCTCAAGGGCGTCATCAAGAAGACCG
>CAYWDW010000715.1:612-3288 GCA_964457105.1 uncultured Heliobacteriaceae bacterium | reverse complement strand
AGATGCGCGAACGGATGGGCCACGCCTCCCGCCTGCGCGTGGAGCGCGAGTACTCGTGGGAGAGTGTGGCCCGCCAGTATTCCGAGTATCTCGAAAAAATCAGATAGCGGAGTCCGACGGCTCCGGTCGTTTTATGCAAAGTCGGTAGACTTTGGACTCCAGATCATGGATGAAACCTTATGTGTGGCATTTGCGGCTTTTCCCATTCCACGAATCAAATTCCTGAACGCGCCCTGCTCGAAAAGATGAACGCGGCCATCGCGCACCGCGGCCCCGACAGCGACGGCTTTTACACCGAAGCTGGCGTGGGCCTCGCCATGCGCCGCCTGGCTATCATCGACGTCAGCGGCGGCGACCAGCCCATCTCCAACGAGGACGGCTCCATCTGGATCATCTTCAATGGTGAGTGCTACAACTATCCCGAGATGCGCGTCGAGCTCGAACGCCGCGGACACCACCTCAGCACCAAGACCGATACCGAATGCGTCGTCCATTTCTATGAAGATGAAGGCGACGACTGCGTCAAACGCCTGCGCGGCATGTTCGCCTTTGCGCTCTGGGATCAGAAGAAGAAACGCCTGCTGCTGGGCCGCGACCGTCTCGGCAAGAAACCGATGTATTACACGGTTCAAGATGGCACGCTCTATTTCGGCTCGGAACTCAACGCTGTCCTTACTGCGCTCCCGCACAAGCCCGAGATCAACCTCGAAGCGCTCGACCTGTACCTCAGCCTGCAATACGTCCCTGACCCGCTCACCATCTATCAAGGCATCTTCAAACTACCCGCCGCGCACACCCTCGTCTGGGAGAACGGTACGGCGCGCATTCAGCGCTACTGGGACTATTCCTATCAGCCCAAATGGACCGCCAGCGAAGGCGAACTGATCGAGGAACTACGCTCACGCCTGCGCGAGGCCGTCAAGATGCGCCTGCTCAGCGAACGTCCGCTGGGCGCACACCTGAGCGGCGGCATCGACTCGAGCATTGTCGTGGCGCTCATGTCGGAGTTCGCCAGCGGTCCCGTCAAGACCTACTCGGCGGGCTTTCAGGAACAGAACTTCACCGAACTCCCGTACGCGCGCGCCGTGGCCGAGAAGTATTCCACCGACCATCACGAGTTCACGCTGACCTATGGCGACATCCCCGCCACGCTCGAAAAGATCGCGTATCACTTCGGCGAGCCGTTTGCGGATGCGTCTGCAATTCCGCTTTATCACCTATCCGTGATGACACGTGAGCACGTGACCGTAGCCCTCAATGGCGACGGAGGCGACGAGGATTTCGCGGGCTATCAGCGCTACTGGCTGGACGGCTTCGCCAACGCCTACGCGCGCGCGCCACGCTTTCTGACCCGTGGCCTGGTCCCGTCCATTGCGGGACTCTTCCCCGATAACGCCGACCGTCCCGTGGGGCAGAGTCTCATCAACGGACTCAAACGCCTTGAACAACTGCCCGAGATCGACCGCCGCGCCAGCATCCTGCGCTGGGGCTCGTACTTCTCGCCGCGCCAGCGCGCCGCGTTATGGAAACCTGAATTCCGCTTCGACCCCAATAACGCCCAGAATTTACTCGCCACACAATTCGACCACGCCGAAGGTTCCTACCTCGACAAAACCCTCTACACCGACCTGCATACTTATTTGCCCGGTGACCTGCTTGTCAAAGCCGACCGCATGACGATGGCCGCCTCGCTCGAAGGCCGCTCGCCCTTCCTCGACCACGAGATCGTGGAGTGGGCGGCCCGGGTACCGGACCAGCTCAAGGTCAGGGGGCGCGGCGGCAAGTACCTGCTCAAGAAGGCGTTCGCCAAAGAGTTACCCGAATCGATCCAGGGCCGCGGCAAGCAGGGATTCGGCATCCCCGTCTCGGCCTGGTTCCGCGGCCCGCTGTACGACTGGTCGAAGCAGATGCTGCTCGGGCAGGGGAGTCCGCTGCATCAATGGTTCGACTCGGCCGTGCTGGCCCGCATCATCGACGAGCATAAATCCGCCCGCGTAGATCACGGCAAGCGCTTGTACGCGCTGTCGATGCTGGCTGTATGGGCCAACGTCCGCTGACATGAACGAAGCACCACGACGATCTTTTTTTTCGCCCTGGAATATTGCCAAAATTTTACTGGCCGCGCTGCTGGTCTGGTTCGTGCTCTCGAAGACAGACCTTACGCAGTTGTTTGCGCTGCGTGAACAGATCTCGTGGCCGTGGCTGGCAGCAGTGGTGCTGTTGTATTTTTTGCTAACCCTGCTCAAGGCTCTGCAATATTATTTTCTGATCGGCCGCCGTGTGGATTATCCGCAGGTGCTGAACATCGTGGTGGTGCAGAACGCCATCTCGAATTTCATCGCCACGGGTGCGGGTATCGCCTCCTATCTGGCGCTGTTCCGCGTCGAACAGGGAGTAAAGATCAGTCGCGCAGCGCTGGCCTTTGTGTTGACCAAGGTCGGCGACCTGATCGCGATCTGGTTGTTCATGTTCGTGTCCAGTTTTCTGGTCTGGCCGCAGGTGAGCGAGTTTCACAGTGCGGTCATCCTGTCGCTGACGATCATCGGTGCGGCCATCCTTGTATTCTTCCTGGCGGTCTTCCTGCGCCAGAAATTTGTGGACCTGATGCGCTGGTTTGTGGATAAGCTGAAACTCTCGCGGCTGGGATTTGTCAGCAAGGGCATGGATCTGCTTTCC
>CAYWDW010000715.1:0-602 GCA_964457105.1 uncultured Heliobacteriaceae bacterium | reverse complement strand
GCAGGAGCACGGCTTTGTCTTCCGCATGGTGGGTATCGGCGTGGCCTTTTCCCTGATCTACATGCTGGTTACGATGCTCTGGCTGTATGCCAGCCTGCGGACCTTTTCCTTCGCGATTGGTTTTCTACCCGTGGTATTCGTCAATATCTTCATGCAGTTGATCTCGTATCTGCCGATCCAGGTTTTCGGCGGCCTAGGCGTCAACGAAACCACCTCGCTGTACCTGTACGGTATCTTCAACCTCCCGCAAACTGAACTGGCCGCCGTGCTGATCGCCACACGCCTGCTGTTCTACCTGACGAATCTGGCGGTGCTGGCCTTTCCCGCGCTGGCCGGCACGCTGCTGTGGCTGGCCACGGTCTGTGCGCTGAGGCCGCTGTGGCCACGGGTGGGCAGCTGGCAGCGGGCGGCGCTGGCCGTTGCACTCGGCGGCGTGATGGGCGTGGCCGGCTGGGCGTTGCTGCTGCCGCTGGGCATGGCGGTGCCCGGCGCCTGGCCGACGATGACGGCCGCGCTGTCGGGTGCGGCCGGTGCCGCGCTGGTGTGGGCCTGGCTGGATCTGCGGGCCAAGGCCGCGCGGCCGGCCGACGCGAGTGCGCGCC
>CAYWDW010000714.1:0-3295 GCA_964457105.1 uncultured Heliobacteriaceae bacterium | reverse complement strand
GCAGGAAGGCGAATTCGAGCCGGTCGGCAGCAGCCGGACCAGCAGGGTTGACGTGCGCATCATTGCCGCCACCAATCGCCACCTGGCCGATGAAGTCAAAGCCGGACGCTTTCGCGCTGATCTGTATTACCGCCTGAATGTGCTGCCGCTGCACAACCCGCCGCTGCGCGAACGCCGCGAAGATCTTCCGTCCCTGGCGATGTTCTTTCTCGCGCGCCAGGCCCGGCGCTTTGGTCGGCAGTTTGACGGCATCGCCCAGGCGACGATTGAACTGATGATGAACTATGACTGGCCCGGCAACATTCGTGAATTACAGAATATGATTGAGCGCGCCGTCGTGCTCAGCACCGGTCCGACGCTGATGATTGATCGCCGCCTGCTGCTGCCGCCGGTCGCTGTGGCGGCGCCTGAAACTCAGCCGCACCCGGTCACTGCTTCAGCGCCGGTCGCTGCCACTGCACTTGATGAAGTGCAGCGGCAGCACATCCTGAGCGTGCTGGCGCAGACCGGGTGGGTGATTGAAGGCGCGCACGGCGCTGCCCGCAAACTCAACCTGCATCCGAACACGCTGCGCAGCCGGTTGAAAAAAATGGGCATTCAACGACCCGGAGCCTGATGCTCGCGGCAAGACGACAGCAGCGTTTCGCAGATGACAGATGACAGATGGCAGATGACAGTTTCGCAGTTGAAAATTGCAGACTCTTGAACTCTTATCTGTCATCTGCCATCTGTCATCTGCCATCTGTCATCTGCCGCCACCCACAAACCACCCACGAAATTTCAGAGCCACGAAAAGCGTGTGGGCATCTCCGCCCACGAAGTCTCGTGGGGACTGACTGGTGTCCTGCTCAGCCGATTCCGCTAATCCCGAAGCTTTCAGTCGCTTATGTCTGACTGGCGAAACTGCATGGTGCGTGGCACTGACCTTGCACTGATCCGGGCTGTCAGTTTGAAAAGGAAAAGGCAGATGTTACGAATCGTGGAAGAGCAGGCGACAGACAGTTCAATCACGCTGCGGCTGGATGGTCGCCTTGTCAGTCGGTGGGTTGAAGTGTTGCGGTCAAGCTGCGAGCAGGCGTTTCAGCACGGCAGCCGCCTGAGGCTTGATCTGGCCGGAGTCAGTTTTGCTGATCGGGAAGGCCTGAACCTGCTGCGGCAGCTTCAGGCACAACAGGTCAGCGTCATCAATTGTCCGCCGCTGCTGCGGGAACAGTTGAAACCGTCACCGCACAGTTTCGCCTGAATTCATTCAGCGTCAGCCGCCACCGTCTGAGCCGGAAAAGGATCAATATGTTTACCCCGCAACCAGTCAGCGAATTTGAAACCGTCGCACTGCCGCAGATGAAAGATCTGTATCGCACGGCGCGCCGCGTGCTTGGCAGTCAGACTGATGCCGAAGACATCGTCCAGGAGACGTACCTTCAGGCCTGGCGGTCGTTCCATCACTTTGAGCCAGGCACCAACATTCGCGCCTGGCTGTTCAGGATTATGTTTCACGTCATTCAGCATCATCGCCGCAAGGCCTGGCGGCTGGTGACGCTGAAGGAAGAAGAAGAGTTTCTCTTCGAGAGCCTGGCCTGGGAACCGCCCGTCCCGCCGGAACTGCGCGACGAAGACCTGCTGGCCGCGCTCGATCAGTTGCCGCCGCATTTTCGCGCCGTCATCATGCTTGCTGACGTGCAGGAATTTTCCTACCGGGAAACAGCCGAAACGCTCAACATTCCGATTGGCACGGTGATGTCGCGCCTGAGTCGCGGCAGGCAGATGCTGCGCACGCGCCTCGCTGATCTGGCGCCTGCTTCAAAACAGGCAACACAGTTTGCTCTGGCGCAAAGCTGCTGAAACACGACCACCCTGAGTCTGATAACCTCACCAAACCCAGCTCACCTTTTGCCTTACGTCACGGCCTTCACACTTCTTCCAGTGAGCCTCAAAGTTGATTGAGGTTAATGGAGCGCGGGCAGCCTGCCCGCTCAATGCTTTATTCAATGCCATTGCCGTTGCAGGGTCGTCGGCCTCTGCGCTCTCTGCGAATCTGTGGCTGACGGGTGCAAACCGACAATCTGTCCACAAAGCCTGGTTACAAAAGCCGGATAGTTGAGGCATAAGGTTCATTATCGGACTCAGGCGTTGTCCTTTGTGCGGCAATTCGCACCGCGACCGCCGCGACATTCGTGCTACGAGCGAACACGCCACGCGAGCAGCGGCTGCAAAAGGAACGGAACGGAAAGTTATTGAATGGAGCGACTGCGCGCCGACTGCCAGTCCCGCCAGCAAAATAGCATGCGTCTGGCTGGCCTTATCCTGCTTCAATCTGGCGGAAGGATTGAGTAAGCTGGCGCTGTCAGCCGCGTCCGCTGAGCAGAATGCTTGCTCAATTCAGGGCTGGCGGGGCCTGGCGGGGCGGGCGTTCCTGACGAAGCCGTCTGCCTGAGCTGACGGAGTAGTCACCCGGACATCATCAGAAGGAATGAAGAAACTGCTGGTTTATTCACACGACACTTACGGCCTCGGCAATATTCGCCGGATGCTGGCGATCTGTCAGCATCTGATTGCGGCGCTGCCTGATTTGTCGGTGCTGATGGTGACGGGGTCGCCGGTTATTCACAGTCTGCGGCTGCCTGACAAACTGGATTACATCAAACTGCCGTGCCTGACCCGCCTGGCGCGCGGGCAGTATGTGACGCGGTATCTGAACACCGACATCAGCGAAGCCATCCGTCTGCGCTCGGAGCTGATTCAGACGACGGCGGCCTTTTTCAGGCCTGATCTGCTGATGGTGGATAAAACCCCGCTGGGCGTGCAGGGCGAGCTGGCAGGCACACTTGAATATCTGCACGCGCAGCAGCCCGCGATCAGCAAGGTGCTGGTGCTGCGTGATATTCTCGACAGCGCCGCAGCAGTCACGCACAACTGGGAACGCAACGGTCATTACGAAGCGATCAGCCAGTCTTATGATGAGGTGCTGGTGCTGGGCGAACGCGGTCTCTTCCGTGTGGATGACCTGACTCAGGACCTGTATTTCTATGAGAACGCTCAGGCCACCGGTCTGGCGTGGGATTCATTGAAGAACCTGCGCGGGGTCAGCGAAGGCGGTATGGTGCGCTTCGCTTTCCAACGGTTCGAGCCGTTGAAGGCCGACCTGCAGGGATTCTTGAAAGCCGTGGCGGAAAATACCCCCGTTCCGGTTTCCGGTGAAGACGGACTGGCCGCGCTGAAGATCGCGCTGGCGCTGGTTGAATCCGGAAAAACTCACCAGGTCATTAATTTCTAATCGTCGAAGGGGCGGATACCG
>CAYWDW010000713.1:0-3296 GCA_964457105.1 uncultured Heliobacteriaceae bacterium | reverse complement strand
GAGCGCGCCCGCGTGCCTGGGACGACGCAGCAGCGGCAGGCCGATTTCACTGACTGCATCACGCGCGGCGATGAGCTTTGAATCGGTCAGCGTGTAATTGCCGCCCAGGCTCAGGCGTCGCGTCGGACGCGCGGTGACGCTCAGTTCAAGCCCTCGCGCGCGCGCGCGGTCGTAGTTGATGAAACTTGTCAGCAATCCGTCGCTCAGCCTGATCGGCCCGAAGGTCAGCGGGTCGCTGACAAAAATAATCTGATCGCGGAAGCGGCTGTCAAAGTAAGTCGCTTCGACGCGCAATCGTTCGTTCAGCAAAAGCTGCTCAAGGCCCGCGTCAAAACTGCGCGCGCGTTCGGGCCGCAGACCCGGATTGCCCAGAAAGAACGGACTCGGACTGAAGGCTTCAACCAGCGTCGCGGCCTTGATGCCTTCGCCGTAACTCGCCCGCAGTTTCGTTGTGCCGACAACAGCATTGCCGCGTCGCGCAAAAAAGACCGCTGAAACTTTCGGCGCGAGTTTCGTGCCGAATCCGGCCTCACCGGTGAACGCGGCTGAGCCTGCGCCAGCCAGACCATTCGCAAACTGCGCGGGCAGTTCAGCGCGATTGTTTTCAATTCGCAATCCGGCAGTCACGAGCAGCCGCGACGCATAAGCGAACTGATCCTGCACAAAGAAACCTGCGTTGCGACGTTCCGGCGCGTTGCGATTCGCGCCGGAAAAATCGCCGACGAAGACGGCGCGCTCCTGTTCCCATTCAAATCCGGCTGAAAGCAGATTGCCGACAGGCAGCGCCAGATCGCTTTGATAACGCACCGCGCGCCGCCGCTGATGATTGCGAAAGTAAAAGGCAAAATCGTTGAAGGCGAACACGGTGTCCGGCGGCGTATTCGGTTTGCTCAAATCCTGCGCCGCCGGATCGAAGCTCAGATAATCGCTTTCGGCATACACGAACGAAAGCTGCTGACGCCAGTTGCGTGTGGTCTGATCGTCAAGTTTCAGTCCTGTCGCAATGCGCCGCCGCCTCGCGCGTTCGTCAGGATCGGTGAAATAAACCGCCGTCGCGCCGGGCACGCCGAGGCCGGAATTTTCATTGCGCGCCGTCAGCCTCAGTTGCGTGCGTTCACTGAAACGCCAGCCCAGATTTGCCGAAGCCGTGCGGTTCTGGTAATCATCGTTGCGGTCGCGCCCGTTCGTTTGCAGGCGCGTAAAACCAAGCGAGTAATCGAAGCGCCCGTTCGCTCCGGCCACGCGCGCCGCCTGGCGATTGAACGCGAAGCTGCCGCCTTCGGCTTCAAGTTCGAGTTCGGGAACCGCCGTCGTCCCGCGTCGCGTGACGAATTGCAGCACGCCGCTCATCGCGTCTGAACCATACAACGCGCTCTGCGCGCCGCGCACCAGTTCAATGCGTTCGGCATTGCCCGTCGTCAGATCGGCCAGATCGAATGAACCGCCGGCGTCATTGACCGGCACGCCGTCAATCAGCACTTTGGTGTAATCGGATTCGCCGCCGCGAATAAAAAGCGAAGTCACGCCGCCACGCCGCGCTGTCTGCACGACACTGACACCCGGCGCAGCCCGCAAAGCATCGAGCACATTCACGCGCTGCGACCTGAGCAGGTCGCTGGCCGAGATGACATAAACGCTCGACGGCGATTCGTTCGCGCTCATCTCAGTGCGCGTCGCCGACACGAGCAGCGAATCGCTGATTGCCGCCACCTGCAGCCTGACTGAAATGCGTGTCGCGCCATTACCATCAACCCTGAACTTCTGCGCTCCGTTCACCTGCGACAAGCCGTCGGCTTCAACTGTCAGCAGGTAATCGCCCGCGACGAGATCAGGAATGCTGAATTCGCCGCGCTCGTTGCTGACCGCTTCGCGCCGCGTCGGGCCAGGCTGCTGCACAACGATGATGCGGGCACGACTGACGGCAGCGCCCGATGAATCGGTGACGACGCCTGCCAGCGATCCATGCGATTGCGCGAACACGCCCTGACTGAGCAGCGCGAAAAGAATCATCAACCGGGAAATGTATGCGAGTAGTTTCATGGCTCCCTCTCTGACGGATGTTGGAATGGAACGCGGATGACACGGAGGCTGCGGATAAAGACTGATCTGATCTGTGCTGATCCGTCGCCTCCGTGTCATCCGCGTTCCATTCCTGCTTTCAATAAATAGTGACTCGTGGCCGCCCGCTGTGCGGATGCGCGTCAACCAGCAGCGGCGTGCTGAACAGTTCACTGAGCAACTCAGCAGTCATGACTTCCGCTGTTGCGCCGCAGGCCAGTAATCGGCCCTGTTTGAGCAGCGCCACGCGATCAGCGAATTCAGCGGCGATGTTGATTTCGTGTGTCACGAGCAGCGCGCCTAACTCGCGTTCACCGGCCAGTCGCCGGATCAGCTTCAGCAATTCGATCTGATGCGCGATGTCCAGGTTCGCCGTCGGTTCATCCAGCAGCAGCAGCTTCGGCTCCTGCGCCAGCGCCCGCGCCAGCACGACGCGCTGACGTTCGCCGCTGGAGAGTTCATTGAACCGCCGCGCCGCAAACTGCGCGGCATCGGTCGCCTCAAGCGAGGCCGTCGCCACTGCAACATCGCGCGGCGAATCGAAACCGACAGCCTGCATCTGCGCAAATCGCCCGGCCAGCACGTATTCAAGCGCAGTCAGCGGAAAGCGCACATCACCGGCCTGCGCCACGAGCGCCACACGCCGCGCCACTTCGCGCCGCGCCATTGCAACCAGCTCCTGACCTTCAAACAACGCGGCGCCGCGCTGCGGCCTGAGCGCGCCGCCCGCTACTGCGAGCAGCGTTGATTTGCCCGCGCCATTCGGCCCCAGCAGCGCGACGATTTCACCCGCCCGCACCTCAAGCGTGATGCCCGACAACACCTGGCGGTCATAACTGAATGCGATGTCGCAAAGTTCAAGCATGCAGCCAGTCTCAAATCTCGAATTCGTCATCTGCTTTTCACGAGCAGGTAAACAAACACCGGCGCGCCGATGAGCGCAGTGATGGCGCCGGTCGGCAGTTCACGCGGAGCGATGACCGTGCGCGCCAGCGTGTCGGCGAACAGCACCAGCGCTGCGCCCGCCAGCGCCGAAGCGGGAATCACCAGCCGGTTGTCGGCGCCCGTCGCCAGGCGCATCAGGTGCGGCACGATCAGGCCGACATAACCAATCGCGCCACCGGCTGACACCGCTGCGCCGGTCAGCATTGAAGCGGTAATGAAAACCAGCCAGCGCACCCGCGCCGTTTCGACTCCGAGCGCAAAGGCATCGCGTGCGCCAATCATCATCAGATTGA
>CAYWDW010000712.1:0-3302 GCA_964457105.1 uncultured Heliobacteriaceae bacterium | reverse complement strand
CAATAACCCCCCCAATCATATGTTTTTTTTTGGCCGCGGGGGGCGCCGTATGCGGGCGCGCGGGGCCAACAGCGGCAGACCGCAGGTCGTCAGAGCCTCAGTGTTTCGCCACTTTCAGATCAGCGAGTTTCTGCCCGCGCTGGCCGAAGTGCAGGACAATGTTGCGCGCAAGCAGCGAACCTTCGGGCGCGGCACTCACGGCTTTCTGCAGGTGCGCGCGCTGAGCGGTTTTATCTGATGACTGGCTGGTGATCAGCGCCGCGGCAAATTCCATTGCGCCGTCGCCGCGCTGGGCCATGGCTTGCTGCACCATGCTGTAACCATCAACTCCGGGCGGGTTGCGCGGGTCAGCCGCGTTCTTCCAGGTTTCGGCAAAGTATCCGGCATCAAAGAGCGCCTCCGCCTTGCCGGTGCGCGTGCGCGCCAGCAGGCGATCAAGCAGTTCACGCGCAGCGTTGGCGTTCTTCAGGTTGTAGCGCATCTCTGAATCGCGCTGCGACCAGATGGCATACATCGCGGCACGACGCATCGTTTCCATGCGCACAATCACCGGAGTTTCAGGCACGAGCAGCGCCAGCGTGTCTTCAATCAGGCGGCTGCTGTCGTAATCGCTTTTGATGCCGCGCCAGTCGCTGCTCGCGTTCCAGGGCAGCGATTTCGCATTGCCGATGTCAAACGGATGACAGATCAGCGGCGGCCCGGCCAGCGCCTGCTGACGGCAGGTCATCACGCCGAGCAGCAGCAGCACTGCAAACACAGCGGCTCGAAAAATCTGACAGGTCATAACGATCTCCTTTGCTGAAGGCTTCGCTCGCCGCGAAGCGGGTTGTCTGACAGGCAACACTTCACCCTGCCGGAAGCAGGTTCCGGCGCGGGGCCTGTGTCGGTTTGTGCAGGAAATATTTTTCGGTGAACGCGCGATCAGCGATTCGGCGCAGGGCCTTTCCACATCCGCCAGAATTCTGCGGTGCCGAGACCAAGCTGATTCCACCACTGGTCGAGCATCTCTTTGTCGCCGCGCAACACGCCCTCGCGCGTGACCTGTGACGGCGGCGGAACCAGCGCGGCCAGCCGGTCATAAACCAGCCCGCGTTCGTTGTCGTTTGTGCGCGCCAGCAGGTGCCACAGCGTCAGCGCGTCACGTTCGCGCGCCATCGCCAGGATCTTTTCAAGCGCAGCCGCGCGCGCGGCTGCGTCAGACTTCGCGGTGTCGAAGCGTTCAAGCGCGCCGGTAAATTCATCTGACGAATCGGTGAAATAAGGCGTTCCCGGCCCCAGCAGCGGGCGCGTCACACAGGCTGCACCGGCAGGCACGAACGATTCGCGGCCTTTCCATTCAAAAGCCACCCAGCCCGATGTGACCAGCAGCAATCCCTGCCCGTCGTCGTTGACTTCAAGCGTGTAAGCGCAGCCCAGATCAACCGCGACTGCCGACGGCGTATCCACAAAAAACTGTCGCGGCGGCGCCCAGATGAACGCATGCATTTTGCCGCGCTGCAGCGACAGCCGGTGTTCCGTCCGACGAGCCGCAACCAGTTTCACCTGTGAATTCGGCTCGACCTGCACCTGCCCGATGTCGCCCACGCTGATGCGGGCGCGTGATGAATCGTCTGTTTCCAGCCATTCACCGAGGCTCAGCTTGCCGGCGGCGCCGATGGCGTGTGAACCGATGCGCGGCTGTCCGGCGATGCTCGTGACTTCCCACGCGGGCCGCGTCAGTCTGAGGTAAAGCCACACGCTCAGGCTCGTCACCAGCAGCAGCGCCATCCCGGCAGCCACGAGCGGCCTGAAGGCGAATAATGACCGCATCGGCATGGCCTGTGCGCGGTGAGTTGCTTCGATCTGATCGAGCCGCAATTCAAGTTCAGGCCACAGCGTCGCCGGGGCCGCTTCGCGCCGCAGTTGCAAGGCGAGCTGCACGCCCAGTCGGATCTCTTCGTAATCCCTGCGGCAGCGCCGACAATTCATCAGATGCTCAGCGATGCGGCGCGATTCATCCGGCGCAAGTTCGCCGTGACAGTAAGCCGGAAGTTTGGTTGTGACATGACTTCTGAACATCGCTGTTGCTTCTCACGCTCCCGACTTCAGTTTGTCGCGCAGATGATCGAGCCTGCGCGCCAGTTCACGATGCCCGCGACTGAGCCGCGAGGCGACCGTGCCCATTGAACAACCCAGCACTTCGGCCATCTCTTCGTATGACATTTCCTCAAAATATTTCAGCAGAATCGCCATGCGCAGTTTCGGACTCAGTTGCTTCACCGCGGCTTTCACCGCGCCCGAAATTTCGAGCCGCGTGAACAGTTCTTCCTGCGAATGCAGCGGCGCACGCCAGTCCTTCAATTCAACTTCGCTGTCGTCATCATCGCCTGAGCGCAGGAAGTCGAACGAAATAAAACGGCGGCGACGACGCTGTTCATCCAGGCACAGATTGACGACCAGGCGGTAAAGCCACGTCGTAAAGCTGGCGTCGTGACGAAACTGCGCGATGCTCGTAAACAGTTTCAGAAAGACCTGCTGCGTGATGTCGCGCGCCGCCGTTTCGTCGCCGGAAAAATGCAGCGCGACTGACCAGACGCGATCACGGTAAGCCTCGAACAACTGCCGGAAAGCTTCACGGTCGCCCTGCTGACAGGCTTCGATCAGGCGCCTTTCGGTCACTGGCTCACTCATTACGGCGCATCTCTCCATCATGGCGCGGGTTTCATCACATCCTCCGTCAAAATTCGCTCACTCCCATTTGACGCCGCCGCCGCGCGTTTTCTTCCCTGCGACTACAGGATTTTTTTCAGCGGGATTTTCAACCTTCAGCCATCCGCCGACAAGCAGTACAATCGCGGCGACGCGCGACGAGCTGACAGGCTCATCATCATTTCATCAATCAGACCTTTGCAACGCCATCGAAAAACCGACGAGGATCAAGCATGAAAATTACTGCCCTGACGCTGCTCATTGCGGCTCTTGCCCTGCTCACTTTTGCCTTCGCCCAGAAACCCGAACCCGAAGCGGAACTGCTGCTCAAAAACGGCAATATCTACACGGTCAGCGACGCTCAGCCGACGGCTCAGGCGATTGCCATCAAATACGGCAGGATCGTCTTTGTCGGCTCGAACGCTGACGCAAAGAAATACGAAGTCAAAGGCGTGCGCGTGATTGACCTGAAAGGCCGCACGGTTGTGCCGGGCCTGACCGATGCGCATTACCATTTTGTCGGCGTCGGGCTGCGCGAAATGAACCTCAACCTCGAAGGCACGACTTCACTGGCGGACTTTCTGGCCAGGGTGAAAGCGCGCGTGGACAAGGCG
>CAYWDW010000711.1:0-3321 GCA_964457105.1 uncultured Heliobacteriaceae bacterium | reverse complement strand
AGGCCGCCGCGTAATCACCGCTGCGACAATGAGACCTGGCCAGGTGATCGTCACGTCGCCGCAATTGAAGCAGGCAGTAACCGGCTGCCGATCACAGGTCGCTGACCTGAGAATGATGTCAATCAAAAGGAGAATTTTTCAGATGAAAAACAAAATGATGCGAATGGTGGCAATGCTGGCGCTGGTGATGACCTTTGCCGTTCTTTCAGTTTCAGCGCAGGTCAGAGTCGAACGCCTGACGGCGACAATTGATTTCGATTTCGTGGCCGGTGGCCAGACCCTGCCTGCCGGGCAGTATCGGTTCAGCTTTCCGGGCGGCGACGGTTCGCGCCGCATTGTGCTGATTACGAAAACCGATGGCAGCGCACAGGCCCTTGTGCAGATTCTGCCGGTGCAGAATCAGACCGAATCTGACGCCGTGGCCGATCTGATCTTCAATCAGTACGGCGATCAGCGTTACCTCGCCAGCGTGCAGCTTGGTGATGACAGCTATCGCCAGGAACTCATCAAATCATCCGACGAGCGCCGCCTCGCCCGCTCCGGCAAAGGCGTCAAAACCGTAGCCGTGAAGGTTGACCGGAAAGGATCAGCGCAGACCACCGGGGCCGCAGGCTTCTGAAGCAAAGCCGATAACCTGAGCGCGTTTCTGCAAAAATTCGGCTGCGCGCTGAACCGGGCCACGCCACAATTGAAGTCAGATTCACCACAGAGGACACAGAGGTTCACAGAGGGAATATAAACTCTGGTTGCCTCTGTGAATTTCTGTGTCCTCCGTGGCGAATTCGTGTCACACCCCGCCGCAGCCAGGTCCCGCGCGCAGCCGAATTTTTGCAGAAACGCTTTAAGTTTATTCGGCTGATTCCATCCTGCTGCGTGTTTACTGCGCCTGCTCTCGGCCATTCCTTCGGCCTCGCGCCGTTCCTGCCTTGACCGTTCTGAAGTCATCGCCTAAGCTGCCGCTGCCTGCTGGGACATTTCATTTCGATTTCGCGTTCACGAACCAATCGGACATCAGACCACAATGGCCACGCTGATACTTTATCTGGCAGTGGTGACGCTGGCTCTCGGCTGGTGGATTGCCATCAGCGCCTGGCCGCAACTGCCTGCGCGCATTCCCGTGCATTTCAATCTGACGGGTGAGGCTGATTCGTGGGGGCCGCGCTGGATGATCTTTTTCGGGCCGCTCGTCGGTTCAATCATCTGTGCGGGACTGACCTGGCTTTTCAACCGGCCTGATGCGCTGGCGCGGTTTCCGGCAGCAGCGCGCCTGCCGCTCAACTGTCTGTTGCTGATCGAAGCCGGACTTTTCACTTATCTGACGTGGCAGATGTGTCGCGTCGCTACGGGACAGGCCAGGGGCCTCAGCGTCTGGTTTCTGCCGGTGCTGCTTGGCGCGCTGACGCTGGTTTCAGTCTGGCTGGCGCTGACGGCGCACCGGACCGGCTGATTCAGTCAATCATTCACCGTGCGACAAGCTGACAGCCTGCCGCACCTTCACAAAGGAACAAGGCCATGAAAATGAAGCTTGTCATTTCGTCAGCGCTCGCGCTGCTGCTGGTCACGGTGGCCCTGGCCGCAGGCGAAAAGCGCATGACTATCGAAGACAGTCTCTCGATTCGCACCGTCGGCGCGCCGCAGTTTTCGCCCGATGGCAAATGGGTCGCTTACACGCTTTCAGAATGGGACCGCAAAGAGGATCGCCGCGTTTCGCACATCTGGCTGGCCGCGACCGATGGCTCGCGCAACTTCAGACTGACGAGCGGCGAGAAAGGCGAGAACGCGCCGCAATGGTCGCCCGATGGTACGCGCATCGCTTTCCTGGCTGATCGCAGCGCGGCACCTGCCGCAGCCGCAGGCGCACAAATCTGGATTATTCAGGTCGCCGGCGGCGAAGCTGAAAAACTGACTTCCGAAGAAGGCAGCATCGCAGGTTTTCGCTGGTCGCCCGATGGCAGGCGCATCGCTTACGTCATCCGCGATGTACACAAGGACAAGGCCGAACGCGAGAAACGAAAGAAAGACAAGTTCGACACCATCGTGATGGACAGCGATTACCTGTACACGCATCTGTGGGCAATCAATGTCGAATCGAAGGGCAAAAAGCGCATCACCGAAGGTGCTTTCACCGTCGCCGGGCCGCAATGGTCGCCCGACGGCAAATGGATCGCTTACACGATGTCGCGCACCGGCGCGCAGGAAAGCTCCTGGACTGATATTTCTGAAGACCGCAACACCGATATTTTTGTGGTCTCAAGCGACGGCGGCACGCCGCGACAACTGACCACCAATCCCGCCGCTGACGCCGGGCCGCAATGGTCGCCCGATGGCAAATGGATCGCTTACGCCGCGAACACCGAGCCGCAATCGTGGGCCGCGAAAACTGACATTCTGATCATTTCGCCCGAAGGCGGCGAACCGCGCAATGTGACGAAGGGTTTCTTTGAATCGGCGGGCTTCGGTCTGAACTGGTCGCCCGATGGAAAGACGATCTACTTCACGAGCGGCGTGGGCCTGTATTCGCAAATTTACAGCGCGGCGGTGGCGACCGGCAAAGTCAGCCCGGTGACAAAAGGCAATCGCAACTATGGCGCATTCGATCTCTCGCATGACGGTCAGTGGCTGGCCTTCACGGTCAACGACAATCGCACGTGGGATGACATTCACGTGGCCGCAGTCGGCAGCGAGCAGTCAAAACAGATCACGCAGGCCAACCCGCAACTGAAGGATTTCGCCCTGGCCGACACCGAAGTCGTCAAATGGAAGGGCCAGGACAACTTCGACATTGAAGGCGTGCTGGTCAAACCGCTCGGTTATCAGGCTGGCCGGAAATACCCGCTGATTCTGCAAATTCACGGCGGGCCTTATGGCAAATTCAGCGATGGATTCAACTCGCGCGCGCAAATCTGGGCCGCGCTCGGTTACGCCGTGCTGATGCCGAACCCGCGCGGTTCGACCGGCTACGGCCACGCTTTCACGGTGGCCAATGTCGGCGACTGGGGCGGGAAGGATTTTCAGGACATTATGGCCGGAGTTGACGCCGTGATTGCCAAAGGCGTGGCCGATGCCGACAAGTGCGTCGTGATGGGCGGCAGCTACGGCGGCTTTATGACCTTCTGGACGATCACGCAGACGGATCGTTTCAAGGCGGCGATTGGGCACGCGGCGATCAGCGACTGGTACAGCTTTTACGGGCAGAGCGACATTCCAGGGCTGATGGAATACGGCTTCAACGGCCTGCCCTGGATCTCGACTGAAACTTATCGCAAATGGTCGCCGATGACTTACATTGCCCGCGTCAAAACGCCGATCCTGATTACGCAC
>CAYWDW010000710.1:0-3324 GCA_964457105.1 uncultured Heliobacteriaceae bacterium | reverse complement strand
TGTGGGACGCCTGGAACGAAATCTTTAACAAGACGCCGCTTTCAGTGCTGCTTGATGAAAAAGGGAGGGTCGTCAAAGTCTTCGGCGGCTGGTCAAAGCAGACTGCCGAAGAACTTGAGGCGCTGGCGAAGCAAAGATAAACATCAGGCAGGGGGACGCACAAACAGAAGCTTTCAGGGCGGTCAGGCGATGGGTCTGTCAGGCTAACAGACCCATTCTTTTCCGTCTGACTCGCCGCCCGCGTTCTGTGCGACCGTCGTCTGAGGGCTGGAGAGCTGAACCAGTGAGAATTCGCAGCAGTGTTTGGCAAAGTCGTTATGCCTGCCGCTGTTATAGCAGCCATAAAGTAAGCTGAGTACGGCGTAGACTGCGCCCGGGCCATGCTGCTCGGTTTCGTCAATCAAATCCTTGAGCATCGTTGCAACTACCGGATTCATTCTTTTCCTTTCATTCAAACAAGATGTTGTTTCACTGTGACCATTCCTGGTACAGCGTGTCGTCTCAGGCTGCACGAAGATTAGCCAGAACTGCCATCAGGCAACAGAAAGGCGAGTTATATGCCATCCGCCCTCTAAAGCGAGCTAATGTGTTAAGGCTAATTACAATCCGGCAGGAGCCTTGCTCAGGCGCGCAGAGATTTTGCGTGCAAAGTGACGGAATCGGTCATTCTGAGTGGCGTTTTTCGTCAGAGACTGTCGAGGCCGAGAGGGCACAAAAGTCTGCATTGACACTCGAAACAGGCAGGGCTATAGTGCTGCCGCCTTCCCAAATAAAACAATGTTCAGCGAGCAACTTTCAGGATTGGAAGATCCGTGAGTTGTGTTCTGACTTTTTCAGACAAATCAAGGGAAGCAAAAAGTAGAAACTGGATTGAGCTGAAAAAGCTTCCGCTGCCGGTTTCTGAACTGGCTTTTGCTTTTCAGTCAGCAATGTTCTGATCCCCGGCCCCTGCTGCACACAGCCAGATTCCCACCTCGTGACCAGTGACCTGAAGTTGCGAGAAGTCGCCCCTGTCGGAACTACCGAAAAAGCCTGACGCAAGGGGAAGTAGAAGTAAGAAATAAGCACGCGCCCCAGGCATTCAGCACGAACCGCTGCTGACCAGCAGCACGCCTCGCTCTTCTGCCTCTTCATTTTCAATCAGCAGTTTTTACTGCGCAGCCCGTGACCATGACAGCCACCCCCATGGCCGGTGCGTTCCGGACTGGCGAAATGAGCCGGACAGTCATCCGCAAGGTCTGACTATCGGCCATCTCACCAGTGTCGGAAGACTGACAAAGTCACAGGTGTTGCCGGGACCACCATCAGTCAAATGATTAAAACCGGAAGACGCTGGAGAAGGTTATGGTTCCGACAAAAATTCTGGTTCTGGATTTTGCGCCCGCAGCAGAGTTGAGCGACAAGCTGCGTGAGGTGCTTGAATCGTCGCTCAGACGGGGCATTGAACTGCGCCAGGAACAGGCCGGGAACAGTGAACCGGCGAAGCAGGCGGCTGAGGTGGCCGGCATCGTTGCGCGGTTCAAACCGGCGCTGATCTTTCTGGTCTCGACCATCAACCTGCTGAAGCAGGCCAGCACGCTGTTTCAGGCCGTAAAGCAGGAAGCGGGGGAACCGCCTTTCATCGTGGTCAGCGGAGCCGATCAGCCGGATGAGATGTTTGAAGTCCTCCGGCTGGGCGCGGCTGACTTCATCACGCCGCCGCTCAGACCCGGCGACATTCTGCCGCGCGTCTGGCGGTTGCTGGAACAGACGCCAATCGGGGAAGCGCTGGCCAGCACGCTCAAGGACAAACTGGGACTGCATCACCTGATCGGTGAAAGCCCGGCTTTTATGTCCGAAGTCAGAAAGATTCCGCTCGTCGCGCAGTGTGATGCGAGCGTGCTGATTTCAGGTGAAACAGGCACGGGCAAGGAACTCTGCGCCCGCGCCATTCACCAGCTCAGCGGGCGCATCAATCAGCCGTTCATTCCGGTCAACTGCGGCGCCATCCCGGTCGAACTGGTCGAGAATGAACTCTTCGGCCACGAACGCGGCGCGTTCACCGGCGCTTCCGGCTCGAAGCCGGGGCTGATTGAGGAGGCTGATGGCGGCACGCTGTTTCTGGATGAAATTGACAGCCTGCCGATGCTGGCCCAGGTCAAGCTGTTGCGCTTCCTGCAGGAGAAGGAATACCGCCCGCTCGGCTCAACCCGCACGCGGCACGCCGATGTCAGAGTGGTGACGGCGACCAACATCAATATCGAAAAGGCGGTGCAGTCCGGCAAACTGCGCCGGGATTTATACTATCGGCTCGACATCATCCCGCTGCTGCTGCCGCCGCTCAGGGAAAGGCGCGAAGACATTCCGGTCCTCGCGCAGCACTTCCTGCGCAGTTACGCCGAAAAATTCAAAAGACCGGCCCGGCGGTTTGCGCCTGACGGCTTGCAGAAACTCATGTTCTACGACTGGCCCGGCAATGTCCGTGAACTGGAAAATGTGATCGGGCGGTCGGTGGCGCTCTGTGATGTGCCGGTCATTCGCGCGCGAAACATTGTGCTTTCTCACCTGCCGCACAGTGATGAACACGAATCATTCCGGCGGGCCAAAGCCAGAGTTGTGGCGCAATTCGAGCGCACCTACCTCCAGAGCCTGCTGCTGGCTTACGACGGCAACATTACCCAGGCGGCCCAGGCGGCGCAGAAGGATCGCCGGGCATTCTGGGAACTGATTCGCAAACATCAGATTGATGCCGAGCGATTCAAGGCTCCATCGGCGCCGACTCCGGTTGACTGACTCCGGCAGGCAGGGCTGTTGCAAAGTGAGATAACAGATTTCATCCACGAAGGAAGACGAAGGACCACGAAGCCAGACCGCTGTCCAGGATCTGGCTTCGTGGTCCTTCGTCTTCCTTCGTGGATGAAAAAATGATCCGGCCCCGGTTGACTGACTTTGCCAGGGCCTGGCTCCGCGCCAGGTGAATTGTCAGTTGTTGCAAGGATAATTTTGTCCTGGCCGGGGAGCGTTGAGACTCAGCAGTTTGGCCGCATCTGACGCGGCTGCCTATGACCAATTCATCACACTGCCATTGCCTGGCCGGCTTGCAAACACAGGATTTATTGAGCGGCACAGCCATTGCCAAAGAAGGGCGGAAACACAATCCCGGTTCTACAGTACAGATCATCGGGCGCGTTGCGAAAAGAGAAGTTCAGGATCAGGCGCTGCGGTTGAGCGATTATTCGGCCATCGGCGGTTGCTTCTTCTTTTTGTACTGCGTTCTCAGGCCGTTCGCCTGGTCATGACTTTGCGTTCGCTGAGTTGTCGGCCTGGTCATCATCCTGCGGGGCC
>CAYWDW010000709.1:0-3327 GCA_964457105.1 uncultured Heliobacteriaceae bacterium | reverse complement strand
TCCAGCGTGTAGCTGCCCGGTTCGAGGAAGGTGAATGTATATTGCCCGTCATCGCCGGTCGTGAAGCTGCGTCGCAGCCCGGTCGAAACCTGCGTCAACGTCATTGTCGCGCCCGGCACAGACTTGCCGCTCGCGTCCGTCACACTGCCTTTGAGCGTGGCGGTGGCGGTCTGCGCGTTGATTGTCCCGGCGAACGAAACGGCTAACAACAATGCCCCGAACAGGAGTTTGATTCGCGTGTGCATAGTGGTGAACCCTCCTCTGAAAGCCTGGGTACGCATCGCTTCCAGCGTGCTGCTGGCAAGAGACCTGTTGAAATGAAACAGGCCTCTGGCCAGCGGCACGCTGGAAGCGATGCGTACCCAGGCTCGATTTTCATCGGCGCACCGCCCGCTTTGGGCGGCGCGACAATGTTTTTGACCGGCTGGCTTTGACCTTGCCCGGTGAGGGCGATTTGCGGATGGTCGCGTGCGCCGGTGGCCGCAGCAAAGCCGTCAGCGCGGCTTTGGTGAATTCAGCGACCACTTCATCGGGCGTCAGTCGCCCGTCGGGCCGATACCATCGCGCCAGCCACTGCCATTGCCCGGCCAGATTGTGCGTGACGACGGTGACATCCAGGTCGTGCAGTTTTCCTTCGTCCTTGAGCCGCTGCAAAATCGCGCGGATGAATCTGTAATATTCCATGCGGCGTTCAGTGATCCGGCGCAGATCCTCCGCCGTCAAACCCGCGCTTTCATCGAGCAGGATCGTCATCTCGATCCCTTCCTCGATGATCATTCTGGTGTGCAGCGCGAGGACGGAACGTAATTGCTCTTCGGCGTCCGCGAGCTCCGCTGTCGGTTTCATGACCCTGAGTTCGAGCATGTCGAGCGCATAGCTCATGATCTTGAAGAGCAGGCTTTTTTTGCCGTCAATGTAATGGTACAGCCCGCCCTTGGTGACGCCGACCGCATCGGCAATCTCGTTGAGCGACGTGGCGTCGTACCCTTTTTCGTGAATCACCCGCGCCGCCGTCTGATAGATCAGCAGCAGCCGGTCGTCTTCGCCGATGCCGGAAAATTTCCGATAAGTTGATTTCGCTGTCTGAGTCATATTTCGAGGATGGGGCGAACGCTTTTCATTTCCGCGTCCGCATAACATTCCGACCGGTCGGAATGTTATGCCTGAGCAAATGAAAGTCAAGCCTGATTGGGAAAATCCGCTGCGACCGGCAGCCGCCTGGTCTGTTCATGGTTGATCTCTGTCAGGTTTTAATCGCCCGCGAGTTTTGCCGCGACGGTGGTGAAGGCTGAGGCGTAGCGCGCGACGAGGGCGGCGTCCACCGCCTGCGGCCAGCGGTCGTCAGGATGATGAAAGAGCGCATTCGTGCCGAGCAGCGAAATGTAACGCCCGCCGCCGCGATGAATGTTGCCCGCTTCACCGAGCGGCGCCGCGCCGCGTTTCAGCTTGTGATGCGCCTGCAGGCCGACTTGCGCCAGCGCGCTGACGGCGAGATTTTCCAGTTCGTCGCTCGACGCCTGCAGCCGATTGGTGTGTTCCTGCGCGGCCCCGATGTTGGCGCCGAAATGAATCCAGGCGTGCGCTTCTTTGATGAGTTGCGGACGGCGTTCGAGAAAAGCGTCAAGTCCGAGGTGGCCCAGTTCATGCCCGCTCGAGGCGATGAAATGAACGTCGCGCGCCGGTCTGTTTCCGGCCAGCGCGCGCATGACTTCAAGCCAGCAAACCAGTCCGCCGCCGCGCTCGCTTGCGCATCGCCACCATCCGCTGCGCGGCGTCATCACGACCAGCGGGGCGAGTTGCGCGTTTGCGCCTTTGATGGTCGCCGTCACATTCAGCGCCTGTGTGCGTGTGCGTTTGACGTGCGCGATAAGCGTCGCTGCGGCGCCTGCCTGCGCCTGCCGCTTCAGCCAGTCGCCATGTTCGCTGCTGATTTGCAGAATCGGCGCGCCGTAGGGCTTCCTGAACTTCGGCGCATTGATCGGCGACAGGCCGGGCCGCGCGCCTTTCGTGACAAACACCAGCGCGCGATGCATCGAGGCGCGCCGCTGCGCTTCATAATCGGGGCTGGAATCGGCGTTGGGCGGCAATTCGATCAAACCGATTTCGGCCTCGCTCCCGAAAGTCCCAGGTTGCCCGCGCACGCCCTGTGCATCGGTGAAGGCGGCGTCAAAGATCGGCAAGCCGTCAATCCGCCTGCCGCCGCATTCAAGCTGGCACAGCAGCGGATCAACGCGGTCAAGCGTGAAGGGTTCGAGCGCGGCTCTGACGCCGCACGCTTTCACCTGCGCCGCCAGCCACGCGGCAGATTTCATATCACCCGGCGTGCCGGTGCGATGAATGCCCTGGCCGTCGTAATCCTGAATCAGGCGAGCCGCGCGCTGTTGTAACGCGGCGTGATCATCGCCGGCGTTTTCGGCCAGCATCCCGGCTCGCAGACCGCGCCAACTCATTACGCCCGTCACGGCCTGCGCCAGAAAATCTCTGCGTGTTCCATTCATTGGTTTCCTTACGAACCGGCGCTTGAAAGCGGCACCGTGACAGCGCCGCCAGGCAGCCTCTCGCGGCGCGCCGGTTTACCTGTTCGACGATTCAGCGCCCGCTCTTTCTCTGATGGAGTCTTCTACACCGCCGCCTTCCACGGATCAAGCCGATCTGATTCAGACAGCAGATGAGCGTCAGCCGTCATTTGGGCACAGCTTTCAGCCACGCGAGATTGAACCGGGCGAAGGTGATTTTTTCGTAAGGACTCTTGTCGCCGCGTTCGTAGAGCAAGCCAATCGTTCCATCCGGCAGCACGACCATCGTCGAATAAGCCGCCGGGCCTTCGTGAACAACGCGCGCGACGGGCCAGGTCTGCGCTTCGTCGAAACTCGCGCGCACCGTCAGCCGCGCGCGCTCTTTGCCATCCGCCGGATTGCTGAACAGGATGGCGCGCTGCGCGTCGTAGCGCAGAATGTCGGCATTGACTAGAGGGTCAATCAATGCAGGCACAGGTTTCATCGGGCCGAACGTCACGCCGCCATCGCGCGACAGCGCCACGAAACGCACCCGCGTATCATCAGCGCCACCGTTGTGCCGGATGTTTTGCATCACCGTGCCGTCACGCAGCTCGATGACTTTGCTTTCGTTGACATTCGTTCCGGCTGGCTTGCCCATGCGCCACGTCTTACCGCCGTCGTCGCTGTAGGCATTGGCCGTCCAGGTCTCTTTGCCCTGGCGCATCACATAGGGCTGTAGCAATCGTCCCTTGCGCGTTTGAATGCCCTGTCCCGAAGTGGCGAAGAGCGCGTCCCACGTCGGCGCTTTGATCTGCGTGGTGATGTCTAC
>CAYWDW010000708.1:0-3345 GCA_964457105.1 uncultured Heliobacteriaceae bacterium | reverse complement strand
CGAATTCACCCTGCGTTCGGGGCAGTACAGGGAGCGGTAGCGACCTGGTGCCTTCAAAAGGCGTACACTCGGACGCACCAGGTCGCTAACGCTCCCTGTACTGTCCCGAACGCACGCGCCTGTCAACTGCGCGCCCGGCGGGCCAGGCTGGCGACGACGGCGGTCAGTTCGGCGGGTTCGACCGGCTTGGCGAGATGAGCCTGGAATCCGGCTGACAGCGCGCGGTCACGGTCTTCATCGCGGGCCAGGGCGGTCAGGGCAATCGCCGGAAGGTGGCCGCCGTGTTCAGCCTCCAACTGTCGCAACCGGCGAATCAGCGTGTAGCCATCTTCGCCAGCCATCGCAATGTCAGAGACCAGCACATCCGGCTGCTGATCGCGGATAACGCGCAGGGCCTCAGCGCACGAAGCCACCGCCCGCACATCCACGCGACATTTGCCCAGCAGGGTGGTCAGCATCTCGCGGGCGTCGGTATCATCCTCAACCACCAGCACCCGCAGCCCGTCGAGCGCGGTCAGGCGCAGGCTGGCCAGGCTTGACAGGTCTTCGTGCCGAAACACATCCGTCACCCGCTGCCGATTGATCGTCAGCGGCAACTGCACCGTGAACGTCGCGCCGAGATTCGGCCCGTCGCTTTCGGCTTTCACCGTCCCGCCGTGCAGTTCAACCAGATGCCGGACGATGGACAGGCCCAGGCCAATGCCGCCGTGCGCGCGCGTGGCGGTGCTGTCGGCCTGGCGAAACCGATCAAAGACATACGGCAGAAAGTCAGCGCTGATGCCCTGGCCGCTGTCTCTGATCGAGAGGATGGCGTGATCGTCGCGGCTTTCCAGCCTGATTTCGATGCGTCCGCCCCGCGGCGTGAATTTGATCGCATTCGATAACAGATTCCAGATGACCTGCTGAATGCGGTCCGGGTCGCAATTCACAATGCTGACGGTCGGATCAGGAATGAAGCAGTATTCGATGCCCCGCGCTTCAGCCGCCAGGCGCAGCGATTCGATGGCGGCGGCCACGACCGATGAAATATCCGCCGGTCGGACATTGAGCCGCAGCTTGCCGGCGATGATGCGTGACACGTCCAGCAGGTCTTCAATCAACTGCGCCTGCAACCGCGTATTGCGCTCGATGGTTTCCAGGGCGCGGTCATGCGTCAGGGCATCGAGCCGACCGGTCCGCAGCAGGTAAGTCCAGCCGAGCATGGCATTGAGCGGCGTGCGCAACTCGTGCGAGACCATCGCCAGAAACTGATCCTTGGCGCGATTGGCAGCCTCAGCCTCGGCGCGGGCCGCCTTTTCACGTTCGAGCAGGCGCATGCGTTCGGCTTCGATGCGGTTGCGTTCGGTGACATCAACGGCAATGCCGATGTAGCCGATCACCGCCCCGGCGTCATCGCAGAGCGGTGAATTGGAGACCCGCGCCATAATGATCGAACCATCCCGGCGGCGCATTGGCACGTCGCTTTCCAGGGTCTGGCCCGCGCGCATGCGCTTCAGGCTCTCATCCAGCTTTTCGCGGCTCTCATCCAGCATCAGCAGGTCAACGGCGTCGCAGCCCATCGCCTCTTCGCGCGTCCAGCCATAAAAAGTTTCACTATAACGGTTCCAGTAAATCACCCGGCGATCCAGGTCACAGGCCACGACCGCCACCTGCACCTGATCGAGCAGCACCTGTTGCAGCTTCAACTGCTGCCTGGCCCGGCGATGTCCGGCGCGGCTGACGGCTTCACGCAATTCGCGTTCGACCGCGGGAATGAGCCGCGACAGATTGCTTTTCAGGACATAATCCTGCGCCCCGGCTTTGATCGCGGTCACGGCCATATCTTCGTTGATCGTGCCCGACACGATAATAAACGGCAGATCCTGATCGCTTTGTCTGAGCAGTTGCAACGCTTCAATGCCGCTGAACTGCGGCAGCGAATAATCGGCAATCACCAGATCCCAGCTTTGCTGCAGCGCCGCGCGCATCGCCGCTGCCGTTTCGACCCGTTCACAAACCGGGTCATAACCATTGCGCTGCAACAGGCGGACGATCAGCGCCGCGTCGTCATCCGCGTCTTCGACCATCAGGATTCGCAGCGAAATGCTCATCTTCAAAACTTTCAGCCTCCGGCTCCGCCAGCCTCAGCCGCCGATGAGGCTCGCCATGCGCCGGGCCTTGCACTGTGCGCCGTTAACCGGCCTCTGCGCCAGCAGCGCTGAGGTCGGCTCCGAGCGTAAAGTAAAAGGTGGCGCCAGCATTCACCTCGCCGGTCGCCCACAGCCTGCCGCCGTGCCGGTTGATGATGCGCTGCACCGTCGCCAGGCCGATGCCCGTGCCGGGAAATTCCCCGGCAGAGTGCAGGCGCTGAAACGGGATGAATAATTTGTCTGAAAAAGCCATGTCAAATCCGACCCCGTTATCACGCACGAAGAAACAGGTCCCGGCGTCCCTTTCTTCCTGGCCGAATTCAATCAGCGCATCACGGCGGGCGGCAGTAAATTTCCAGGCGTTGCCGAGCAGGTTTTCCAGCGCCACCCGCAGGAGTCGCGCATCACCGCTCACGATCAGATGATCGGCCAGGCGAAATTCAACGGCGCGTGCCGGCTGCTGACGCTGCAACTCAGTCGCCACTTCCCGCGCCAGCCGGCTGAGACTGACCTGTTCGCGCTGCATCGTCTGCCGCGTCAGGCGCGAGAGTCGCAGCAGGTCGTCAATCAGTTCGGCCATCCGCTCGCTGGCCCTGATGACCCGCCACAGATCAGCCTGACCGCCCGGCTCAAGCTGCGCCAGGTGATCTTCCAGCAGCGCCTGACTGAAACCTTCAATGGCCCGCAGCGGGGCGCGCAAATCGTGCGACACCGACCAGACAAAGGCCTCCAGTTCGGCATTGCTTTCGCGCAACTCCAGCGTGCGTTCGGTGACGCGCTGTTCCAGTTCATCGGCGTGACGTTTCAACTGCTGATAGAGCCGCGCATTTTCGAGCGCAATGGCAATCTGTGTGGCAATCGTTTCGAGCATCCGCTGATCGGCGGCTGACCAGGCGTTGAGTTTCACCGATTCGATGTCCACCACGCCGATGACCTGTTCGCCGGAAAAAAGCGGCACACACAATTCAGACCGAATGTCAGCCCGAATCCGACGGTAACGATCATCTGTCGAAACGTCAGCCACGCAGACGCTCTCGCCGTGACGAACCACCCAGCCGGTCAGCCCTTCATCAACTGAGAACGATTCAAAATACCGCTCGTTTTCCGGCGTCCCCTGCAGCGCCTCGTGCAGGCTGATGGCAAACGGCACCAGCCAGGCGCCGGTTTCGTCAAGCAGCAGCACGGCGCAATGTTCCGAATGCAGCGTCTCCTTGAG
>CAYWDW010000707.1:0-3352 GCA_964457105.1 uncultured Heliobacteriaceae bacterium | reverse complement strand
ATTGGGCTGTTTTTTTTCTTCTGCTGTCATTTTTTGCCCCTCTTCTTAGGTAGCCGGTCGGGTTTCGCGGGTGCGCTCGCTCACGCTCGCGTACTGTCTCAGCGCCCGCCTGTCTTCATAGCCTGTGTCTGCGCCAGAAAGGTTCGTGCGGCCTGCAACTCGGCTCGTTCGCTGTCGGCGTGTTTGCAGACTGCGACGAGGCTGGCGTAATGCGCCCGCGCTTTCTTCGCCTGGCCCGATAATTCAGCGGCTCGCGCTGCGCCGTACAGGCTGTTGAAGCGCTGCGGCGCGAACCGCAGCACGGCCTCAAATTCCTTCAGCGCCTGCGCCGGCTGCTTCATCTCGAGAAGTAAATCGCCAAGCTGTTCGCGCGCCGGCAGGATTGCGCCGGGTGTGACCGGGTGCTTGTCGGTCGTGTCTTCCAGCGCGGCGGCTTTGTGCAGCAGTTGCAGGGCTTCATCATTTCTGCCTTCGGCGTGCGCGAGCCAGGCTGCCGCGGCCTGGCGCTGAATCTCAACCTGCGTGGCCCAGTCATAACCGCTCTGGGTTTGACTGAGCGCCTGCTGAATCCGGGCAAGCTGCTCAACCTCCTGACTGGCCGCTGCGGGATTGCCGCTGCGCGCTGCGCCGATGGCTCGCGCGAAGCGCATGATCGCTTCGGCAAATTGAAAACGTGACCAGGGGAATGTGGCCGGATGCAGCGTGAGCGCAGCGGCTTCAGTCCAGCGATGTCGTTCAAGCGCGAGGCGGGCCGGAATCGCCGCCCACGCATACGCGGCCTGAAAAACTTCCTGATCCACCGCGCTGTAACTCAGCGCTTCAGCCAGCACGCTTTTCGCTTTTTCATCCTGCGCGGTTTGCAGATACGCATAGGCCAGATAATCCAGCGCGTGAAGCTGATCCTGCGCGGCTGCGCCGGGGTGAGTTTTGTTCACCTTTTGTTTTGCTGTGGCTGCCGAAGCGAGATTTGACTGAATCGAATCTGCCCACAAGCCAAGCCGCGTGAAGATGTGCGAAGGCATATGCAGCGCGTGAGCCGACGCGGGCGCGACTCTGGCATAACGCCGCGCCGCAGGCAGCGCCAGCCGCGCCAGTTGCGGATAGTCGTAGCTGTGAATCAGGTAATGCGCGATGCCTGGATGCTGCGGCTCGCGCGGCCAGAGACGGTAAAGAATCTGCGCGGCCTTTTGGCGATTGGCCAGATTGCCTTCGCTCGCGGGCGCTGTGCCGTTGAGCGCCAGCGCATAAAAGATGGCGGCTTCATGATCCTGCTGATAACGCCGACTGAGCCGCTCCATCGCGGCGGCGTAAGCGCGGGCGCGTGCGTAATGGCTGCGGTTGTCGCTGTCCTGATAAAACAGCGCCAGCGCGGCAATATAATCACGCTCGCGCGGCGTCGGTGGCCTGGCCGCCTGTGCGCGCTCAATCGCTTCGCGGCCACTGTTCAATTCAGCCGCAGTCGGCAGCGCCCAGAGCGGATGATACCTGCTCATCGCCACGCCCCATTCAGCCATTGCGCAGGACGGTTCGCGTGCGGCAATCTCAGCGAAAGCCTGCCCGGCTTCGACGTACTGAAACGAATGCAGCAGCGCGAGCGCGCGATTGAACTGCGGTTGCGTGGCGGCCTGGCAGGAGACAGGGAAGCTGACCTGGCCAAGTTTTTCTGAAGTGTCGTGCTGATGATCGTGCTGATGATCCTGCGCCCTGACTACTGCCGCAAACATCAGGGCAGCGAGCAGCGACAAAATTCCGGCGCAAAGAAATGCTCTGCCGAGTTTCATCTCAGACCTCACTCAAACTGTCAGGCTGGTCGCGCAGATGGTCGCCCGTCTGTGATGGTGCAAAGAGACAAGTCAGTGTCGCGGGCGCTCCGGTCTGCTGGAATGATTGTTCTGTTTGAATCCGCTGCCCGGATTATACGCCTGACGCCGCGCAGTGTGGAGAGCCTGCCGCACAAATTGAACTGACGAAGCGCTGCCGGTTAGCGAACTGATCCAACTGAAAGTTTCAGGCATCAGCCCTGACCTCAGCGCCGCACAGTTCACCCGCCTGAAGCTGCCCGCAAAAAAATTATTCGCGCCGCGTGCCAACCGAATTTCGTAAGCTGTGTCTATGTGAACGACAACGCGATGAGGACGATTGCAGGTGACCCAGGAACAGGATCTGATCGAGCGCGCACAAACCGGTGACCGGGAGGCTTTCTGCCTGCTGGCGCGCCGCTATGAACGCCGCATTTATGCGCTCGCGCTCCATTTCACCCGCGATCCGCACGACGCCGAAGACCTGTCGCAGGAAGTCTGGCTGAAGGCCTTTCGCGCCATCGCTGCTTATCGCGGCGAAGCGGGTTTTTATACGTGGCTGCGGCAGATTGCCGTCAATACGCTGCTCAATGAGCGGCGGCGGGGAGCAGTGATGTGGGATGCCGGGAAAAAAGCGATTCGGATGGGCGAACTCGTGTCGCTCGATGAACTCGGCCTCTCAGTGGCTGAACCCGCGCAGCAGATCGAAGACGCGCTGCATCAGAAAATGATGGCCGCTCAGGTCCTCCAGGCGCTTGATGAACTGAAGCCGCGCGAACGGATGATCTTTCTGCTCAAGCACCGCGAAGGGATGACTTACGAAGAGATTTCAAAAGCCTGCGGCGCTTCAGCGGGGACGATCAAGAAAGCTCTCTTTCGCACCGTCAGCAAACTGCGTCAGCACCTGGGCATCGGCGGTGAAGCCGCTGAAATTACGCAGGCCACCGCAGGCGGGAAGAGTTAATCATGCACGATTGTTGTCAAACTGAAGCACAACTGATGGACCTCGTCTTTGACGACGCCGCTGGCGCACAGGCCCTGCTCGCTGACATCGCCGCCTGCCCGGCCTGCCTGAAGCAGTATCAGTCAATGATGGCCACGCTCAGGGCTTTCGATCAGGCGGCTGAAGCCATGCAGCCCGATGAAACTTACTGGGCCGGTTATGAAGCGCGGCTGCGCGCCAGACTGATTCAAGCGCCGCCGACCCTGCGCGAGCGTTTCGCCGGGTTGCTGACCGCGCTGCTGGCCAGGCCGTTGATTCCGGTCACCGTAGCGGCCTTGTTGCTGCTCATCGCTGCTTCATTCATCTGGCAGGCGCAGCGGCGCAGCACGATAAATGAACCGGCAACGGCGAAGGTTACGCCACCGCCGATGCAGACTCCGGCCACGCCTGAAAGCCTGATCGTTCAGCCGCCTGCATTCAGGCCGGAGAAAGATGTGACAGCCGCGCCATCGCGCCGCCTGCCTCGCCGCCGTGCAACTGAACCGCGCATTGAAACAGGCGCGCCGGACAATCTGATAGTGACTGATGCCACTGAGATGGTGCCGCCTGC
>CAYWDW010000706.1:0-3370 GCA_964457105.1 uncultured Heliobacteriaceae bacterium | reverse complement strand
AAATTGAATACGGCATAGACAACCGCTTCTTTGTGCGGCGTCCGAGCGGCGCTGACGGCCAGGCAAAACAGGCTTACGAAATCCTGAGCGTGTCGCTGGCGCAGAAATATTTCTTCGATCCGACCTTCGGCGGCGCGCTCAAGGCTTGCGGCACCGACAGCCTGCCCGGTTGTCAGCGGCAGCAGTTCTTCCCCATCAACACGCTTTCGGGCTTTGCCTTCGGCGGCATTCAGCGCAACCTTTCGCCTCTGAACCTGCGCGCCCGCGTGCGACCGACCCAGGTGACGTTTGCCGATGTCCGGCTTGATTTCGACACGCGCTACAGCAGCCTGCGCAACCTGGTCGTCTCAGGCGGTTACTCAAAAGGCATCTTTTCACTGAGCCATTCGTGGTACTTCACGCGCCTGATTGCGGTTGACCAGTTTCGCATCGAGGACAAGCAGCGCTTCGATCCATCAACCTATCCGGGCAATCAGCTCGACATTTCGACCTTTCTGGGCAATCCGTCCAAAGGGCCTTATGGCGGCTTCACTGTGGCTTACGATTTCCGCGACAAAGACATCAAAGGCATCGCGCGCGATCAGCGACTGATTTATCTGACCTCAACTGCGGGCTGGGCGTGGGACTGCTGTAGTTTTCAGATTCAGAACATCGCTTTCAAGGCCGGACTGCGCAACGAAAACCGCATTCTGTTTGCCTTCACGCTGAAAGGCATCGGCACCTTCGGCACTGAAAACATCGGGCAGCGGCGGCGGCGCTTCGGTTTCTGAATTGTGCTGACTCGCATTCCTGTTTCTTCCGTCTTCTTTGCTCATCACTCAACCGGAGGTGTGACCGATGTTCCGTCTGTTCATCGTGACCCTGTTTGTCATCGCGCTCTCCGCGCTCGGACTGCGCGCTTATTCGTCCCTGTCACCTGCGCCGAAAGCTGAACTCAGAGTCGGCGTCTCAGCCGTTTCCATGACGCCATTCGGTTCCAATCCCGACTGGGACGGCACCATCACTGAATCAGGCGTGTGGGGCGAGAAATTCACCGACACCAATAAAAACGGCCAATGGGACGAGGGTGAACCGTTTGAGGATGACGCCGACAACACGGCGCTTGATCCGTCTTCCAAAGACAAATATGACGGCATCTATCTGGCCGGCTTCGGTGACAAACGCCTCGCCACCGCCAGGCACGATGATTACGAAGCGCGCACCATCGTGCTTGATTACGGGCAGACGCGCATTGCTGTCGTCGCCATTGATTTCATCGGCTATTACTCGGACGCGGGTTATTACGGCATCAGTCAGATTCAGAAACTGCTCGATCCGAAACTCGGCATTCAGGAAGTTCTCGTGGCCAGCACGCACAATCACGAAGGCCCGGACACTATCGGCGCGTGGGGCCAGGGCTTTATGAAGGATGGCAAGTATCCGAAGTACCTGCGCTTCGCTGACCGGCAGATTGCAAAGAGCATTGCGCTCGCAACGGCCAGGCTTCAGCCTGCGAAAGTGAAACTCGGCGTGACCGATCCGCAGCAGTCGCCGTCAATCGCCGGAATGCAGACGCGCACCACCGGTCGCCCGCCGAAATTCTTTGACGAGGAATTGCGCGTGATGCAGTTCACCGGCACGTCAGGCCGCAGTAAAAACAAGGTCATCGCCACGCTCGCCAACTGGAACACGCACCCCGAATCAATGGAAGACAGGAACACGGTGATGACCGCTGACTTCCCGCACGCCGTCCGCGAAACCATCGAAAAGAAATACGGCGGCACTGCCATTTACATCAACGGAGCCATCGGCGCGGCTGAAATCATCGGTGACACGAACAACAAAAATCACGACCGCATCAGATTCGACGGCAAAGATTATCCGCTGAACCAGCAGAACAATCGCCCGGTCTTCACCTTCGAGCGCACCGAAGCCATTGGCCGCGACGTGGCCCGGGCCGCCATCGAAGCCATCGAAAAAGGCGAATGGAGCAGCACAAACGAGCTGGCAGTCAGAAAGGCCGATCTGAAACTGCCGATGGATAATCAGGGCTATCTGATGCTGCTCAAGCTCGGCGTGCTTGACACGTCAAAGCTGCCCGCAGACGGCTCGCTGCCGCAGCTCAGCACCACGATTTATGCGATCAGTCTGGGCGATGCGCAGATCGTCACCACCCCCGGCGAACTTTTCCCCGAACTCTTTTACGGCGTGGCAAAGCATCGTCGCAGCGACTGCCCGCAGGCCGACACCGGCGCCCCGCTGGAACCGTCAATCCGCGAGGCGATGACAAAGAAGTATCGCTTTATGTTCGGCCTCTGCCCTGACGAACTGGGCTACATCGTGCCGCGCTACGACTGGCGGCGCGAACCGGTTGACCTGAGCAATCCGCAGATTCGCAAGTCGGTTGATCCGTGCCAGGAGAAAGGTGTGCCGAATCATTATCACGAAACCAACTCCGCCAGTTCGCAACTCGCCCCGGCGTCAACGTGTGTGACGGTCGCATTGCTCACCGGCAAAGTTCCGTCAGACGCGGCGTGCCGAGGCGTCGGGCAGTATTCAGATTTTGTGCGCACACTCGAACGGTCATCCCGCACAAACTGATGAAACAGGATGCGAAACCTTATGACTCGGCCTTCAAGGATCTGACCGAACAGGATCCCGAAGCCCTGCTGCAACTGATTGGCGCGCTGCCGCCGGGCGCCACGGTCAGACTGTTGCCGCGCGAAGTTTCGGTTCAGGCGCTGCTGCCCGATCAGCCCTTTGAAATCACCCACGCCGACGGGCAGCACCTCGCGCACGTTGAAGCGCAGACGCGCTATGAACCCGATATGCCGTCGCGCATCGTTGATTACAATGTCTATCTGTGGGTCAGATACCGGCTGCCGGTTTACAGCTACGTGCTGGTCCTGACGCCGCGTGGCCTGCCGGATGAGCCGCCTGTTTCACTGACGATTGAAGCAGGCTGGATGCACCTGACGGTCAGTTATCAGATCGTGCGGTTGTGGGAAGTTGATGCGCAGGCTGCGCTGAACTCAGGCCGCGAAAATCTGCTGCCCTTCGTTCCGCTCATGCGCGGCGGCCAGGCTGAACTTGAACAAGGCGCCCAGGCGCTGCGGCAGGTCGCCAGCGAAACGCGCCGCCGCGAACTGGCGCTGCATTTTGTGATGCTCGGCGGCCTGCGCTACAATCGCGAGCAGATCTTCGATGCGCTGGAGAGAATGACCATGATCCCACTCGAACAACTGAAGGAATCAAGCGTCTATCAGTTCTTCGCTGAAGAAGAACGCAAAAAAGGAATCGCGCAGGGCCTTGAACAGGGACTCGAACAGGGACTTGAACGAGGACTCGAACAGGGACTCGAACAGGGACTGGAGCAGGGACTCGAACAGGG
>CAYWDW010000705.1:0-3370 GCA_964457105.1 uncultured Heliobacteriaceae bacterium | reverse complement strand
CGCCGGGCGTGCCGTCAGTGCTGCCGCCGCTGCCAAAGGATGCGCCGCTCAATCGCCTGACGCTGGCGAAATGGCTGACCGATCCGCAGCATCCGCTGACGGCGCGCGTCGCAGTCAATCGTTACTGGCAGCTCTATTTCGGCACGGGCATCGTCAAAACTGCCGAAGATTTCGGCTCGCAGGGTGAACCGCCCGTGCATCCTGAACTGCTCGACTGGCTGGCGACTGAGTTCATCCGCACCGGCTGGAATATCAAGGCGATGCAGAAGCTGATCGTGACTTCGGCCACTTACCGGCAGTCATCAAAGGTCACGCCCGCGCTGGTCGAACGCGATCCTGAAAACCGCCTGCTCGCGCGCGGCCCGCGTTTCAGGCTGCCGGCTGAAATGGTGCGCGACAACGCGCTCGCCATCAGCGGACTGCTCAATGAAAAGCTCGGCGGGCCTTCGGTGCGGCCTTATCATCCGAAAGGTTTGTGGGAAGAGATGGCTTTCGGTGACGGATTTTCGGCGCAGGAATATGTGCAAAGTCACGGTGCCGATTTGTACCGCCGCTCGATGTACACCTTCTGGAAGCGCAGCGTGCCGCCGCCCACGCTGGTCACGTTCGACGCGCCCGACCGCGAAAAATGCATTGCGCGCCGCGCGCTGACCAATACGCCATTGCAGGCGCTGATTCTGCTGAACGATCCGACTTACATCGAAGCCGCCCGCGCCCTCGCCACTCGCACGCTGCGCGCAGGCGGCAAAGACGCCCACAGCCGCATTGCTTTTGCCTTTCGCCAGGCCACCGCGCGTCAGCCTGCGCCTGAAGAATTGCGCGTGCTGAATGCATTACTGAAACAACAGCTCGCCCGTTATCGCCGCGATCAGCAGGCGGCTGAACAGTTGCTCAAAGTCGGTGAATCACCGGTTGACGCCCGGCTGGATAAAGCAGACCTCGCGGCGTGGACGATGGTGATGAGCGCGATTCTCAACCTGGACGAGACGATTACCAGGGAATAGGAGATCACTAAACTTTATGTCATCAATCCAGACACCATCGAGCATTCGTGAACAGATCTCAGCCGAAGAGTGGCAGGCGCGGGTTGAACTCGCGGCGCTCTATCGCCTGACGGCGCTGTATAAATGGGATGATCTCGTCTTCACGCATATTTCGTTGCGCGTGCCGGGGCCGGAGCATCACTTTCTGATCAATCCTTACGGCTTCCTGTTTGAAGAGATCACCGCTTCGAGCCTCGTCAAAGTTGACCTGCACGGCAACATCGTCATGGAGACGCCGCACTTCATCAATCCGGCAGGCTTCACGATTCACAGCGCCGTGCACGAAGCCCGCGCCGATGCGCTCTGCGTCTTTCATACGCACACGCTGGCCGGAGTCGCGGTGTCGGCGCAGCAAAACGGGCTGCTGCCGATTTCGCAGCACTCGCTTTTTCCGCTTTCAGCACTTGGCTATCACGATTACGAAGGGCTGGCGCTCAATGAAGCCGAGAAGCCGCGCCTGGTCGCGGACCTCGGCAATCACCGCGCGTTGATCCTGCGCAATCACGGGCTGCTGACGGTCGGGCGCCATGCGGCTGAAGCGTTTCTGACAATGTACACGCTCGAAGCCGCCTGTCGGATTCAGGTGATGGCGCAATCGGGCGGCGCTGAACTGACGATGATTGCCGACCCGATTCTGAAAGGCATTCAGGCCCAGGCTGAACAGGTGACGAAAGGCATGGGCGGCAACCTGGTCTGGCCTGCGCTGCTGCGCAAGCTCGACCGTGTTGATCCAACCTGGAAAGAGTAAAATCGTTTTTGCGGTTATTTGACAGGCCATGGCTGAGATCACCAACCCGCACGACAGATTCTTCAAGGAACTGCTCGGACAGCCCGCCATCGCGGCAGACTTTCTGCTGAATTATCTGCCGCCGGAGGTTGTGGCGGCGCTTGATCTGAGCGCGCCGGAGCCGGTGCGGGATGCGTTCATTGATCCCGAATTGCAGCAGCATTTTTCAGATCTGCTTTACCGGGTCAGAATGCGCGAGGGGAATGAAGCTTTCGTGTACGTGCTGTTTGAGCATAAAAGCGCGCCCGACAGGTGGGTGGCCTTGCAATTGCTGCGGTATCTGGTGCGCCTCTGGGAAAGAAGCCTGAAGGAAGGCCAGGAGCTGTTGCCGCCGATCTATCCGATAGTCTTTTATCACGGCGCGGCGCGCTGGAACGTGCCGCAGAATTTTCGTTCGCTCGTCGCCGTGACTGAGGCTTCGCCGCTGCTCAGACAGGTGCCGGAATTTGAATATCACCTGGTTGATCTGGCGGCAATTGACGGGGCTGAGTTGAGAGGCGCACCGTATTTGCGCGCCGGGCTGATGTTGTTCCGCGAGATCTTCAGCCGCGAACTGAAGCGGCGGCTGCCGGAGATTTTCAGGCAACTCAGCACTGAGCCTGAACCGGCGCTGGTCGAACACCTGCGGACGCTGATTGCTTATCTGAGCCACGCGCGGGATGAGATCAGACCCGCCGAGATCAGACAATCACTGGAACAAACATTCATCAGACAGGGAGGCAGTATGCAATCAATCGTGGATGAGTGGATCGCCGAAAAAGTTGAAGTTGGCCGTTTGCGCGGAGTCGAAGAAGGCCGTTTGCAAGGGATAGAGGAAGGCCGGGAGGAAGGCCTGACCTCAATGATCCTGCGGCTGATTCAGAAGAAGCTGGGCAGCCTGCCCGAAGTCGCACAGTCACAGCTCAGCACGCTGACTGCCGCACAACTTGAAGACCTCGGCGTGGCCCTGCTTGATTTCAATTCAATGAGCGAGCTGGAAGACTGGCTGCAACAGCGACAGCACACGAATTAAATCCGGCAGCACTGAAATTGAGATGACGATGATGAACCTGCAACGTGAACTCGAACTGCACCTGACGCGGCGGCAGTTGTTCGGCCTGACGGCCAAAGGCCTCGGCGCGGCGGCGCTGGCTTCGCTGCTGCGGCAGTCTGGCCTGGCGGCTGACGGCGAAAATGGCCGCGATCCGAAAACGGGCGGGCTGATCGGGCTGCCGCATTACGCGCCAAAAGCGAAGCGCGTGATTTTTCTGCATCAGTCGGGCGGGCCATCGCAGATTGAAACGTTTGATTACAAGCCCGCGCTCGCCCGGCTGCACGGCACTGAACTGCCCGATTCCGTGCGCAACGGGCAGCGCATTACCGGCATGACTTCGGGGCAGAGCGCGTTTCCGTGTGTCAGATCGCTGTTCGGTTTCAAACAGCACGGACAGTCGGGCGCGTGGGTCAGTGAACTGCTGCCGCACACGGCGAAAATCGTTGATGACCTGACGATCATCAAAACGATGCACACTGACGCGATCAATCACGATCCGGCGATTAC
>CAYWDW010000704.1:0-3382 GCA_964457105.1 uncultured Heliobacteriaceae bacterium | reverse complement strand
TCGATGACCAACCGTTGTTGCCCAGCGGCAGGCCCGACGACCACGCCGCATTCGTCACGCCGGGCAGCGCGCGCAGGCGTTGTTGCAGCGTTTGAAAGAAAGCCATCTGCGGTTCCAGCGGGCCGTATTTTTGTTCCGGCAACGCGACGGCGAAGGTCAACAACCGGTCGGTATTGAATCCGGGATTGACGCGCAGCAACTGGTTAAAGCTGCGCAGCAGCAAGCCCGCGCTCACGAGCAGCACCAACGTGACGGCGATTTCGACGACGACCAGCGCATTGCGAAATCGCGCCTTGCCGCCCGCCACGCCGCGTCCCGCATCTTTCAATGCCGCGTGCGCTTCGCTGCGGCCGGCCTGCCACGCGGGAACGAGGCCGAAAAACAACCCGGTCAGCGCCGTCACCAAAAACGTGAACGCCAAAACGGACGCATCCGTTTTGATTTCGCCCGCGCGCGGCAACACGCCGGGATTGAGTTTCAGCAAGCCATCAATTGCCCATTGCGCCAGCAACAATCCCGGCAATCCGCCCAAGCCGGCGAGCAGGACGCTTTCGGTCAGCAATTGCCGCGCGATCCGCCATCGGCTGGCGCCCAGCGCGACGCGCACGGCCATTTCGCGTTGGCGCGTCGCCGCGCGCGCCAGCAGCAGGTTGGCGACGTTGGCGCAGGCGATCAGCAAAACACAACCGACCGCCGCCAGAATGATCCACAAAGCGCGTTCGACGTTCCCGACGACTTCTTCTTTCAGCGGACGCACGATGACGGAATTGCCCTTGTTCGAATCGGGATATTGCGCGGCGAGCCGCGCGGCGATGGCCTGCATTTCGGCGCGCGCCTGTTCAATCGTCACGCCCGCTTTGAGCCGCGCAATGCCATTCAAGCCCGGATGGTTGTAACGTTTTTGATAAGTTTCATTGTCCGTCAGCGGCCCGACGGGAAGCCACAGATCGAATGGGCGCGGAAAGAAAAAGCCTTGCGGCATGACGCCGATCACCGTGTAGCCGCGTTCGTTCAACGTAATCGTCCGGTTGATGATCCCGGCATCGCCGCCGAACCTCTTCTGCCACAAGTTGTGGCTGAGCACGACGACGGGCGCGGCGCCCAATTTGTCTTCGTCATTTGTGAACAGGCGTCCGAGCGCGGGTTTGACTCGCAGCGCCGCCAGCAAATCAGCCGAGGCATTCGCGCCGCTCAACTGCTCAGCGTCGCCGCTGCCCGTCAGGTTGTAGCTGTCGCCGTTGTAAACGCCGAGATTTTCAAAGACCGTTTGTTGCGCGCGCCAATCCACGTAGTTCGGATACGCCACCGACTCTTCCCCAAACGTCTCGGCATGTTCCAACAACAAGACCAGACGGTCGGATTGTTCATAGGGCAATGGCTTGAGCAAAACCGCGTTGACGACGCTGAAGATCGCCGTATTCGCGCCGATGCCCAGCGCGAGCGTGACGACAGCGATTAAGGTGAAGCCCGGTTGCTTCCGCAACATTCGCGCGCCGTAGCGCAGGTCCTGCCAAAGGGTTTGCATAGGTTCCTCCAGATCGTGCGGCTCTTCCGGCTGCGCTGATGACAGTTCGCAGTTGTCAGGTTGATTTATCAACCGATGTGCCAGTGATGCCCGGTCAGCGCGCGTTGCGATCAATGCAGTTGCCGGGGCGACTGATTGAACGGCGTCGGCCTGAGTGTTCGGTTGCGGGACGAGAGTTTCCGTAAATGGGATGACCGCAGGTCGCACCGCAGCCGCCTCCGCTGCGACCTGCGCCGCGCTTTCCAGGTGCGCTCCGGGCGCAGGATCGCCGGGGACCTTGATGCCCTTGCAGAACCCGCCCGGATGAACCGATGATGTTTCCGGGGCTGCCTGGATCGGGTTGCAATTGCGTGGGCCGCAAAGCCTGGAGAAAATAGCGGCGCAGCACTCCCACTCCCCAATGAACTCCGCGCAGGCGTCAGCAGGTGTGATGAAAATCACGACGACGCCCGACAGGAATCGGCTGACGAGGTTGTTCAGCCGGTCGCCTGGCTGACCCGGAGACTCTGACGATGCAAACTGAAAAAGACGAGACGCCGCCCGCACAAGCCCTGCGCGATGAAACAGGCGAGCAGACAAGGCCTCAGGGAGCGGCCCGCAAAAGACTGGTCAGGAAGTTCTTTCGCGGGCTTGGCCCTGGCCTGATTACCGGCGCTGCCGATGATGATCCATCGGGCATTTCGACCTATTCGACGGCGGGCGCGGCCTACGGCTTCGGCATGTTGTGGACGGCGCTCTTCAGCCTGCCGCTGATGTCGGCAGTGCAGTTGATGTGCGCGCGGATCGGGCTGGTTTCGGGGCGCGGGCTGGCGGCGGTGTTGCGCAACTATTATTCGCGCCGCGTTCTCTGGTTTGCCTGCACGTTGCTGCTCGTCGCCAACACGGTGAACATCGCGGCTGATCTGGGCGGGATGGCCGCAGCGATGGAGCTGCTCACCGGCTGGCCTTCGCTGTGGTTTCACCTGCCGCTCACCGGGCTGATTCTGGCGTTGCTGATGCTGGGGTCGTACCGGTTTATCGTGCACGTCTTCAAGTGGCTGACGCTGGTGCTGTTCGCCTATGTCGTGGCGGCGTTTCTGGCGTATCCGCGCTGGAGCGACGTGCTGCGCGCGACGCTGATCCCGCATCTTCAATTCACGGGTGATTACTGGATGACCTTTGTCGGCATCCTCGGCACGACGATTTCACCGTACCTTTTTTTCTGGCAGGCGGCGCAGGAAGTCGAAGAAGAAAAAGCCGAGGGCAAAAGAACTGTCGGGCGACGCAAGGGAGCAAGCGCGGAGGAGCTGCGCGCGGCGTGGACAGACACTTTTGTCGGCATGGCATTCTCGGATGTCATTATGTATTTCATCATCCTGACGACCGGGGCCACGCTTTATGTCGCCGGGCAGCGCGATATTCAGACGGCGCGGGAAGCGGCAGAAGCATTGCGTCCGCTGGCGGGTGAACTGGCTTCCCTGCTCTTCGCCCTGGGCCTGATCGGCACAGGCTTCCTCGGCGTGCCGGTGCTGGCCGGTTCCGCCGCGTATGCCGTCGCTGAAGCGGGCGCCTGGCGGGCGGGGATCAATGAACGCCCGCGCATGGCGAAGAAGTTTTACGGCGTCCTCGCGGTGGCGATGCTGGCCGGGATGGTCATGGATTTTGCCGGACTCAATGCCATCAAAATGCTCTTCTGGTCCGCGGTACTCAACGGCGTCCTCGCCCCGCCGCTGATCGTCATCATTCTGCTCGTGTGCAATAACCGAAAGGTGATGGGCGAACATACAAATGGAAAGCTGCTGAACTGGCTGGGCATTCTTTGCGCGCTGGTGATGGGTGCGGCGGCGGTGGCAATGCTGGTGGCGTGGCTGTGGCCGT
>CAYWDW010000703.1:0-3388 GCA_964457105.1 uncultured Heliobacteriaceae bacterium | reverse complement strand
AATGAAAGCGAGCAGCAGCAGGATTTCAATCAGCCGACCGTCAACCGTGTGAAAATCCGGCGACTGGAATTCCTGAATGCGCGCCAGCAAACGACTGTCAGTCAGGTATTGCCAGAGATGACCATACAGCCTGATGCCGTAAGGCGTCGCCAGCGTCGCCAGCGCCGAAGTCACGCCAACCAGCAGGTAAGCGCCGATGACCTGGCGAAACTCACGCGATTTCACAGCGCGGCGGCTGATGAATTCCAGCGTTTCGCCCGTCGCATAAATCGCCAGCATCGGCAGCGTGACCACAAACGCGCCGTGCAGGTTCGCCCATAACGCCAGCAGCAGCGGCGTTACATAAATCAGTCTCGCGCGCCAGCCGCCCTGCTGCCGGTTTCGCCGCCAGCTTTCAATGATCGCGCACCAGGCGAGCAGCAGCAGCACTGACACCAGGTGCGGGCGCGCCAGCCAGTGAACGATTGAAGCCAGCGCCGCCAGCATCGTCAGCGCGCAGGCCACCAGCGGATCAGACCCGCGCGCCATCATCATCCGAAAGAGCAGCGCATAACTCAGGCACAACAGCGTCAGCGCCGCCGCGACCAGGCCCGCCAGCCCGGCGCGCTCGTGCAGCCACGACATCAGCACATCCGTCAGCCATTCCCAGGCGAACCATTCGCGCCCCGGCATCGTGAATGAAAATACATCGTGGCGCGGCACGGTGCCGGTGTGCCGGATCAGATCGCCCGTGCGAATGTGCCAGCCGGTGTCGCTGTCCTGCAAAAAACGCCAGACATTGATCAGCAGCAGGTAGAGCGTCAGCAGCAGACACAGGCTGCCGATTGATGGCAGCAGCCAGCGGGCGAGGCTGCCGACCGGGGCGGCAGGCCGCGAACTGCGCTTCCCTGATAACGGGGCAGCGGGAGGCGGGCTGACAGGTGCTGTTGCCGGAGTGGCGTCCATGCGTGTTTACTGGCGCCCGACGCGCAACTGATCGCCTGTCCTGAGCTGAAATCGCGCCACCGAGTGGGCTGCCATTTCCAGCACGCTGCGCGCTCGCAGGTGAGGCGTTGTGACGCGGAATGGCCGCAGATTTTCAATCAGCCGGACGATGCGAAGTTCCTGATCCAGAAAGATCGCATCAATGGCAAAGAGCATGCCAATCGTATGAATTCCGTTGCAGGGCCGCAGCCAGAGCGCTTCATCTGATTCCAGCCGCCGCCGACCAAGCAGGCCGCGCAGCCGCGCGAGCGCCGTATTGGCCAGCCTGACGCGCCCGGCCAGACAGTCGCCGGTCAGACTGTGATAAATGCTGAGCGAAGCCGGCGCGGCGGAATTCCGTGATGTCAAATTCCTGTTGTCCAGGGGCAGCGTCAACATCAGCATGGCTGCGCCAGTCATGGGGGCCTGGGAATGCCGGTCAGGAGTCGTATTCATCATCCTGTTCGCGCGAGCGGCGTTTGATCACGATAATACCCAGAATCGCCGCAATGACGAGCAGCACGATAATCAGAATCCAGTTCAGCATCAGATCATCCTGCTGTTGTCCCTGCAACATCAGGACGAGGGCACAGAAAAAGGTCATGAAGATTCTCCTTCGTCTTCGTCTGATCGCCAGAAACAGGACGGCCCGGCAGACACTGGCGATATTCTTTCAGGGACCTACCTGAGAAAGATAAGAAAACATCTTGATAAATGCCGGCACCAGCAACACGATTAACAATGCCGGAAAGATAAATAAGAGCAGGGGAAAAATCAATTTGATCACCGTCTTTCCGACCTGTTCCTCGGCGCGCTGCCGCCGCTTTGTGCGCAGCGAATCGGCAAAGACGCGCAGGCTGTCGGCAATCGAAGTCCCGAACCGGTCGGTCTGAATCAGCATGGCCACCAGTGATTTCAGATCGTCAACCCCGGTGCGGTCGCCGAGGTTGCGCAAGGCTTCTTCACGCGGCTTGCCGGCGCGAATCTCACGGTTGGTGATCGCCAGGTGCGTTGAGAGCGCCGGTTCGACCAGTTCCATTTCCTGGCCGACGCGATACAGCGCGGCATTCAGACCCAGACCGGCTTCGACACAGACCACCATCAGATCCAGCGCATCCGGCAGCGCCCGCGTGATGCGTTGCTGCTGTTTGGTCACCAGCCGTGACAGCATAAACGAAGGAATGAACAAGCCGAAGCTCAGGGCAATCAGCAGCAGCGCCAGCGCTGACATATCCGGCCTCTGTCCGGTAATGATCAGCAGCAGCACGGTCAGCACCGGAAAGGCCACCGCCGAAGCCAGTTGTGCCGCGCGATAAACCGACACCGCATTTTCGTTGAGAAACCCGGCCATGACCAGCCGCCGGCGCAACCGCCGCACATTGCGCGCCGAAGGCTTCGGGCCGATTTTGGAAATCGGTTCAGCGACCCGTTCGACCAGCACCCTGGTGACCTGTGGCGATACAGGCTCAGTCACGACTGTCGGATTGATCTCCTTCAGCCGCGCATTGACCGGACTTGCAGGCCGCACCAGCAGCCAGTAAATCGCTGTCACGACGCTTGACGCCGAAAGCAGCACCAGCACCAGAAACAGAATTTGAAGCGGATCCATAGCGGTCAGTGGTCAGTGGTCAGTGGTCAGTGGTCAGTAGTCAGTGAAGAGTGAAGAGTCAGAAGATTTCACTCTTTACGAATCCCTGCCTTTCAGAACTCAATGCGCGTAATGCGCCTGATGATGAGCCAGCCGGTCAGTTGCATGCCCAGGCCCAGGGCGATGATGTAACTGCCGTATTCGTGATCGTAAAGCGGCTGCATATATGACGGATTGGCCAGGCTGATGAGCAGGAACATCACAAACGGCAGGGCGCTCACGACATAACCTGACAGCCGCGCCTGCGCTGATTTGACGCGAATTTCGCCCTGAATGCGAAAGCGTTCGCGGATCGTATGACTGATGTTGTGCATCACTTCCGCCAGATTGCCGCCGATTTCGCGCTGAATCAGAATCGCCGTGACGCACAGCTTCAAATCCGTCAGCGGCACCCGCTCGACCAGATTTTCAAGCGCGATGCGCGAACTCAGGCCGAGGTTCTGCTCTTCATAAGCCTTGCCGAATTCGCGGGCAATCGGGTCAGGCATTTCCGTCGCCACAGTCTGGAGCGACGACGTGAAACTGTGACCGGCCTGGAGCGAGCGAATCATCAGCTCCAGCGCGTCAGGCAACTGCTCGATGAATTGCGCGAACCGTCGCCGCCGCCGTCGCAGCACATAGAGCAGCGGCAGCAGGGCCGACAGCGGCATGACGATCAGCGCAATGATGATTGACCGGCTGGCGATAAAGGCGAGCCATCCGCCCAGGAACGACGAGATCAGGCTCATCAGCAGAAACGTGTTGACGATAATGGTCAGATCAGCCTGGCGGATCAGT
>CAYWDW010000702.1:0-3400 GCA_964457105.1 uncultured Heliobacteriaceae bacterium | reverse complement strand
TCGCCATTCTTTCTGAGCGTGACCGAAAGCGGAAAGTAGGCCGCATAGTTGCGGTCGAATGACAGCGCATCAAAGGTCTTTTTCTGAAACAGCTTTCCGATCAGCAGAAAAAAGACCAGCCCGTTGAATGAATCGAGATAGCCGGTGCCCGTGCCGCTGACGATGTCATAAACGCTGCGCGCAAAAAGCGCGAGCAGGCCAAGCGCGACCGGCACATCCAGCGAAATGTTGCGCTGCCTGAGCGCGTACCACGACGAAACGAAATAATCCGACGCGCTGAAAAGCAGCACCGGAACCGAAAACAGCACGCTCAGCCACCCGAACAACATTTTGAACTGCGCGCCCAGATGACCCGTGCTGTCCAGGTAATCGGGAAAGCTGAAGAGCATCACATTGCCGAAGGCGAATCCGGCCAGGCCGACCTTCAGCCACAGGCGGCGATTGTCGGGTTCAGCGCGTCGCGCCGCGTCAAGCTGCGCCAGCCTGATTTCAGGCTCATAGCCCAGCTTCGTCAGCAGCCCGGCAATTTCGCTCAGCGAGACTTCGCGCTCACGAAAGGTGAGCGCCATCTCCTTTTTCAGAAAGTTGACCTCGGAGCGCAGAATGGCGGGATTGAGACGATAGAGATTTTCAAGCAGCCAGATGCACGACGCGCAATGAATCTGCGGCAGGCGGAAAGTCGTTTTCGCCATCGTGCCGTCGCTGAACTGAATCAGCGACTGCCGCACCGATTCATCATCGAGGTATTCAAACCGCTCGGCCCGTCCGCGCTTGAATGAAATGCCGCCGCGTTCATCGAAATTGTAATAGGCGCAGAGATCGTTTTCCCGCAGCAGTTCATAAACCGTCCGGCAGCCCGTGCAGCAGAACGCTTTGCCATCCTTCAGCCGCGCCTCGTCGTCGCACCGCTCGCCGCAATGAAAGCACGCGGTCACGGCCTGTGCGGCTGTTCCTGCTTTCAGCGCCGCAGCGGTGTTGATGGCTTCGGACATGGTTTCAGGGAATCAACCAGGCAGACTCTGACAGGGAGCAAAACGAAGAGGCCCAATACTCACCACCGGACCGACCGAGCTGACGACCATCAACTTTATTTGCCACACACGTTTCAGTTCGCTGACCGCCAGCTACCGAACAGTCGGCCCGGATGATGAGTATTGGGAAGAGAACAGCATTAAGGAGATGTCATAACCATTCTCCTCGCCTTTGCCTGAGCAAGTCGTGTTCCGGTCATTTCAGCGCGTTCATCCGCGAATTTATCCACAAATGGCCTGACTGCTGTCGTTCATCCGCGAGATATTCCACACAGTCATGGGTGAAAAGCCGCATCCCGGATCTCTTCGCGCTACGGCCTCGCACCCCAGGCCGCGCAGTCACGAATTCATTTTGTTCACGCCAGACACAGGCCTGGTGCATTTCAACTGCACACAGTATGATCGGGCGCGATTCGTGCCGGACAGAGTCATCTTACGGCAATCATCGCTGGTCAAAGCTCATTACTATCTCAGTCTCACCTGTCCCCGGCCTGGTGACAGGGTGAAGAAACTGCTCCGCATGCACACGAATCTTCACGAATGAAAGACAGGTTAATTCAATGAAGACAAATCACCGACTCGCCTTCAGCCTGCTGCTGCCTGTGCTGTTGTCTGTCACAGGACTCTGCGCCTTTGCTCAGACCGCCATTCCCCGTGCAGAGCATCCGAATCCGCTGGTTATGCGCGCCGACTGGCAGACGCTCAACGGGCGCTGGGAGTTTGAATTTGATGACCACAATCGCGGCCTCGCGGAACGCTGGTATGAGGCAAAGAAAGCCTTCAGCAAAAACATCACTGTGCCTTACTGCTTTCAGAGCCGCCTGAGCGGCATTGGCGACACCGGCTTTCACGATGTCGTCTGGTATCGCCGCACCGTCAGCCTTCCCGACAGCTTTCGCCGGGGCCGCCACATCGTGCTGCATTTCGGCGCGGTGGATTATGAAGCAACGGTCTGGGTCAACGGCACCCAGGCCGGACAGCATCGCGGCGGCCACGTCGGCTTTGAAGTGGACATCACCGATTACCTCAAACCGGGCGACAACGTCATCACGCTGCGCGCCTTCGATCCGTCAACTGATCTGTCGCTGCCGCGCGGCAAGCAGTACTGGAAGCCGCAATCAGCCTCCATCTGGTACACCCGCACATCAGGCATCTGGCAGCCGGTCTGGATGGAAGCCGTTGACGCGACGCACCTCAGACGCTTTCGGGTAACGCCCGATGTGGACCGCATGCAGGCCGCGATTGACGCGACGCTCACACAGTTTGCTGACGGCCTGAAGCTGCGGGCGACGGCGCGCTTTCAGAATAAGATTCAGGCGCAGTCTGAAATCGCCTGCACCAGCGCGCGGCCCGCGCTGACGCTGCAACTCAATGACAGCTTCGAGCAGCAGATTCTGTGGAGTCCTGAACGCCCGAACCTGTTTGACCTGACGCTTGAACTCGTCAACGCCAGGGGCGAAGTCGTGGACCGTGTCGAAAGCTATTTCGGCCTGCGCAAGCTGAGCGTGCACAACGGCCAGATTTATCTCAACAATCGTCCGTACTTTCTCAAGCTCGTCCTCGATCAGGGCTACTGGCCCGAAAGCATTCTGACGCCGCCGAGCGAAGAGGCGATCATTTACGACATCAAAATGACCAAAGCCTTCGGCCTCAACGGCGCGCGCAAGCATCAGAAAGTCGAAGACCCGCGCTGGCTTTATCAGGCCGATAAAATGGGCCTGCTCGTCTGGGGCGAGATGGCGAACGCCTATGATTACAGTGATGAATACGTCGCCCGCTTCACCGACGAATGGCCGCAGATCATCGCCCGCGATTACAACCATCCGTCAATCATCGCGTGGGTGCCGATCAATGAAAGCTGGGGCGTGCCGCACATTCTGACCAGCCGCGCGCAGCAGGCACACGCCAAAGCAATGTATCACCTCGTCAAATCGCTCGATCAGACGCGCTTCGTGATTGACAACGACGGCTGGGAACATACTGACACCACCGACCTGATGACGCTGCACGATTACGCCCGCACCGGCGAAGAACTCACGGCGAAATACAAAGACCTGGGCAAACCTGGCGCGGCGATTCCCCGCAACGGGCACGAAGCCCTGGCTGACGGTTATCAGTACAACGGCACGCCGTTTCTGATGTCTGAATTCGGCGGCATCGCTTATCGCGTCGGCACGCAGGCCGCCGACAACGAATGGGGCTATTCCGGCATTGAGCCGAGCAGGGAAGCCTTTCTGCGCAGGCTGGATGGCCTGGTCAAAGCGCTGCGCGCAAATCCGGTGTGGGCCGGATACTGCTACACGCAACTGACCGATGTTGAGCAGGAAATCAACGGCCTGATGACCTATGACCGCAAACCGAAAACCGAC
>CAYWDW010000701.1:0-3403 GCA_964457105.1 uncultured Heliobacteriaceae bacterium | reverse complement strand
GCTCGGATTCGATGTCAGCCGGGCGCGACCGACGACGCTGATGCTGCCGATTGGACGGCTGACTTACCTGCCTTACCGAATGCGTGAAATCGAATTTGGCGGGTTGACGCTGAGCGATGCCGCGTCGGTGGTGGTCGCGACGCGGGACGGCCTGTTTACGGCAGGCACCGGCATGAGCCTGCTCGGCGCGAACGTGCTGCGGCACTTCCGACTGACGATTGATTATGGCCGCCGACAGTTGACGCTCGAACGCAATGACAGCTTTGACAAGGACCCGCACGAATACACTTCGATTGGCGTGCTGCCGATGCTGCGTGACGGGCGTTTTTATGTGTCGGGCGTGGTCAATGGTTCACCGGCAGATGACGAAGGCGTGGAGATCGGCGACGAGATCATCGAACTCGGCGGACGCCGGATGGACGAATATTCGTTCAGCGACCTGGTTGATGCCCTGCGCGGCCCGGATGGTTCAAGCCTTGACATCACCGTGCGGCGCGGGCAGCGCATCATTGATCTGAACCTGAAGCGCGTGCCGTTGCTGTAATTCAGCGATGCTCCAATGCACACAGGGGAAGCGGATTGTCATCCGCTTCCCCTGTTTCGTTGTCTGCTGGTTGAGCGATCCCGCCTATCTGATTTCAATTGTCACGGCGTCCTGGCTCTTGCTGCCCGACGGGCCGTTGACCGTGAGCTTGAGCGTTCCCTTGACCAGGTCTTTGGGCAGAACGGCGTTGATCTGATCAAGTCCTGACAGCGCGAAGCTCGGCTGCAAGCCAATGTAAGTGGTGGCCAGCGTCACTGCCGCGTCAGTGCCTTTCTGAACCGTGACGGTGACTGCGCCGGACGCGCCGTTGCGCCAGCCCGTGCCATAAATAATCAGATAACGATCAGCCTTATCACCGGTGCTGACCTCGCAGGGCGGCAGCGAATAAACAGCCGTGTCATTGCCGCTGGCATCTTTCACAATCGCCAGGCACTGCGCCGCTGCCGCGCCCGTGCCGCCGCTCGTGACGGTATAAATCGCGGGTGACACATCGGCCACCGTGACCTTGCCTTTGGAGAGTACGCCGTTGTTGTTGATGGTGAAATCAACCGAATCAGCCGCGGCGATGCCCGGAGGAAACTGAAAGTTGATCTGTCCTGGTGAAACGAAAATCAGTCGCGCGGCCACGCCTTTGACGGTGACACTGACGCCGGCAAGGTCGAAGGGCAGATCAACCGTTGGCGTGAAAGCCGTCGTGCCGGCCAGGTTCGTGCCGAAAATGGCTGCCGTCGCTCCGCGGGCGATGGTGGGCAGTTTGTCGGCGGCTGGCGCAGGCGCAAAGCTCGCCGCATTGACCAGCGTTGCCGCATCAGGATTGACGCTGGTCACAGGGCGAATGATGGTCTGAAAGATTTCAAAACTACGGTCAACGTTCTGGCCCGTGACATCAGCCGCCGTGTGATAGGTGACGATGTTGCCTGCATCGTTGATCCACGAAACGGGCGTGTTGCTGCGTTCATCGAGAAAGCGCCCCGAAGGCAGCGTGAACGTAATCTGCCGAATCTTCGGCGCGGTCAGAGTGGTCAGGTCCACACGATAGACCTCGCGGCTGCCATCCGCATTGTCAGCAGTGCCGTCAACCGTCAGCGTCGTCAGTTCAGCGAGCACGCGGACTGAGCCAAAAGTGACAAAAGTGCCCGGGCTGTTGATCGAAGGCAGAAAGTTCTGATCGAGCTTGTCGAGGTCGGTCTGAGTGGGCGTGGCCGGAAGCCGTTGATCGGTCAGTTGAATGAAGGCTTTGGTGCGATCCGCTTCAGTGGTTTTGTACAAAAAGACTTCTTTGGATTTGTCAGCATTGTTGCTGGCGAAATTGCCGCTTGATTCAAAGACGAGCAGCGAGCCGTCAAAATTCAGGTGACTGGCCGAAAGCGTCATCAGGTTGACCGTCTGGCTGTTGCTCAGCCGGTCGTCAATGGTCGTGTTCGTGACCTGCGTGACGGTATTGGCCGGATCGCCCGCGCGGTAAATGAAAATCTCGCCGTTGTAATCCTTGTTATTGATCGCCGCGCCGGTCGCCGCAAAGTTGTAACCCGAAATAAACGCCAGCACTGTGCCGTCGCCGCTCAGATACGGGGCGGCATTGAAGCCCAGCACGATCACGCCGAGGTCATCTTTGGTGGCGTCAGAGTTGAGTTTGCTCGTCACCTGAAAAAATGAATTGCCGGAGCGGTTATACAGATAAATTTCCGCGTTCAGGTCGGCATTGCTGACGGTCGCGCTGGTGTTGGTGGCCGGAATGTTGTGAATCGAAACGAAGGCAATCACATTGCCGTCGCGGCTGATGGTCGGCGTGTAATTCTCAAAAATCTCCTTCTGACCGTTGGTGTCGGTGATGCGCTGAAAAGTCGCGGTCATCGAACCGCGCGGCACCGCGGCCAGAAAGATTTCCTGGTTTTTATCATTATTGGCTCCGGCCAGCGTGCCGCTGTTGGAGGTAAAGACGATGTAAGTGCCATCGCCGCTGATGACCGGCGAATTGTTGGTCACGTGAGTGTCAATGCCCTTGGCCGCATCGTTCGGGTCAACCGGAATATCCTTTGTGTCAGTAACCTGCGTCAGGGTTCGTGAATCAGTGTCATAAAGAAAGATTTCCTGATTGCCGTCGCTGTTATTGCCGGTCAGGTTGCCGTTTGATTCAAAGACGAAGCGTTTGCCGTCATCGCTCACCGCCCGCAGGATCAGATCCTTGTCAGTCGTGTCAGTTCGCTGAATGGCTGACAACTCGTAAGTCTGCGGCGTGGGAGTTGGCGTCTGGGCCGGGGCGGCAGTGAACAGGCTGAACAGACAGAAAATGACTGAAGCGAAGACAGAACTGATGGTTCGTTTCACGAAACAAGGCTCCTTCTCAATTGTTCTGAAAAAGCGCGACCGAAGTGCGCCTGCGGGTTATGAACGAAAGCAGACCGCTGATTTGCAATGAAAACAGACGGCGGATTATAGCTGAGGGATTTACTGGTTGTCGAATTGCACTGGCCGGGCTGCCCAATGAAATCGGGGATGCGCCTGCACGCATCCCCGATCACAAGGTGAATCCTGTTTTGCCTCCGGCGGCAGCGCCAGGCCTCGACAGGCCTCAGGCTGCCTTCGGGCTGACGTATTGATCGTAACGACGCACCGGTTCCCAGTCCCGCGACTCTTCGGTGACTGGCTCAGGAAAGCGTTCTTCCAGATTGACGATTTCCATGGCTTCCAGATACACGCGATCCAGATTTTCGGGTGGAAAACCGTTGCGGTAGCAGGCCGAAACATGGCGCCGGACAATCGTCTCGATCTTGTCGCGATGGTCTCTTGAAACGCGGCTGAGCAACTTCAGCGTGTCAGTCGTAACCTTCATCTGCTCATCCCCCTTCCTTCAGAAAA
>CAYWDW010000700.1:0-3419 GCA_964457105.1 uncultured Heliobacteriaceae bacterium | reverse complement strand
AACCATTATCAATATTGACGACCGTCACGTTCGACGCGCAGGAGTTGAGCATGCCAAGGAGCGCGGCCACTCCGCCAAAACTTGCGCCGTAGCCGATGCTCGTCGGCACGGCAATCACCGGCACGCTGACCAGTCCGCCAACGACCGAAGGCAGCGCGCCTTCCATCCCTGCCGCGCACACCACGACGCGCGCCGATTGCAGCAGTTCGCGCTGACTCAGCACGCGATGAATGCCCGCGACTCCGACATCAAAAAGTCGCTCGATCCGGTTGCCCATAATTTCAGCGGTAATCGCGGCTTCTTCAGCCACCGGAATATCCGAAGTCCCGGCGGTGACGATGGCAATCAGGCCTTTGCCTCTGACGGTCTGATCGCGCGTGATGGTGATGGCACCGCAGCTTTCGTAAAAGACGGCGTCATCGGCCATCGCTTTGACCTGCCGGTAAGCTGGCTCGTCAGTGCGCGTGATGAGCAGGTTCGGTGAGCCGGTCAGCAGCCGCCCGGCAATTCCGGCAATCTGTGCCGGTGTCTTGCCGCGCCCGAAGATCACTTCGGGAAAGCCCTGCCTGATGGCGCGATGATGGTCAACGTGCGCGTACCCCAGATTTTCATACGGCAGGTGGCGCAGCCGTTCAATCGCTTCATCCAGACCGGCGCGGCCTTCCCTGAATTCCAGCAGCAGTTCTCTGAGCTTTTCCTGATCCATTACTGATCGTCCGTTGATGCATCCTTCGTGAAGTTACTGCCACGCGCAGACCGTCGGTTCCGCGCTGACGACTGCACTGGTTATAGCCTGCGGGCAGCTTGCCTGACAAGCTTTGGCAAAGTTATAGTGTCGGCTCACTTCACACAAGCCGCGCTGATCTGAAAAGAGGTCGTAGATTCTGCCGGAACACATGAAATCAATTACCGTCGGCATCACCGGAGCGAGCGGTTCGATCTATGCTCAGCGGCTGCTGAGCAGGCTGAACGAAAGCCCGCAGGTCGGACGCCTTGATCTGGTGCTCTCAAAAGCCGGGGTGCGTGTGGTGGGTGAAGAGCTGGGCCTCAATGTTGCCGGAACCGAGCGGCGGGTGGTGACTGAACTGCTGGGCAGCGATTCTGAAAAAGTGATCGTTCATCCGGCGAGCGACATCGGAGCCACGATTGCCAGCGGGTCTTATCTGTCGGATGCGATGGTCATCGTGCCGTGCAGCATGAGCACCCTGGCCTGCATTGCGACGGGCATTGCGCGGGACCTGGTGCATCGCGCGGCTGACGTGATGATGAAAGAAGGCCGCCCGCTGATTCTGGTGCCGCGTGAAACTCCGCTGCACGCGATTCACCTTGAAAACATGCTGACGCTGGCGCGCATGGGCGTGCGCATCGTGCCGGCCATGCCGAGCTTTTATCATTTCCCGCAGACGATTGATGAGCTGGTCAATCATTTTGTCTGTCGCCTGCTCGATCACCTGGGCGTGGCGCACGATCAGCCGACCCGATGGGAAGGGAGCCGGGCCGCAATGAACAAGCGCGGTCAGTGACAAGTCATGTTTCGCAGCCTGAAAATCACCCTTGAGATGATCAAGATTGAGCACACGCTCTTTGCGCTGCCCTTTGCTTTTCTGGGCGCAGTGCTTGCGGCCAACGGGCTGCCCGCGTTCAGGCAGATTTTCTGGATCGTGGTGGCGATGGTCGGGGCGCGTTCAGCCGCGATGGCTTTCAATCGGCTGGTGGATCGTGATTACGACGCGGCCAATCCGCGCACGGCGATGCGCGCGCTGCCTGCCGGATTGCTGAGCGCCAAATTCGTCGCGCTCTTTACGCTGGCTTCGGCGCTGCTGTTTTTCTTTGCGGCGTTGATGCTCAACCGGCTGACGCTGCTGCTCGCGCCGGTTGCGCTCGGTTCGGTGCTGCTCTATTCCTACACGAAGCGGTTCACCGCGCTCGCGCATCTGATGCTCGGCTGGTGTCTGGCGATTGCGCCAACGGGGGCGTGGATTGCCGTGCGCGGCGCGATTGATTCGCCGGTCCCGCTGCTGCTGAGTCTGTCAGTGATGCTGTGGACTGCCGGCTTCGACGTGATCTATGCGTGCCAGGATTACGCGTTCGATGTCAGCACCGGATTGCGTTCAGTGCCGCAGCGGTTCGGCATTGCCAATGCTTTGTGGATTGCGCGCCTGCTGCACGCCGGAATGTTTGCCGCGCTCGTGGCGGTTTACCTGCTGACCGGGCTGCACTGGATCGGGCTGCTTGGCGTCGTGGCCACTGCCGCGCTGCTTGTCTATCAGCACAGCCTCGTCAGGGCCGATGATCTTTCGCGGCTGAATGCAGCATTCTTTACGACCAACGCTTTTGTCAGCGTGATTCTGTTTGTGACTGTGGCGGCTGACATCTTTCTGATGCGATGAACAGGGCCTACAACACAATGCGAACAACTGCGACGGCCCTGTGCGCCGTGCTGCTGTGCGCTGTGCCGCTGCACGCTGATCGCTTCGCGCAGGATCCGCACGATCACGATTTTGCGCCGCTGAGGGAAGCTGAAATCGCACCCGCTGATTTCACCTTTCCCGCGCTCGAAGCAGGAAAAACGCTCAATCTGCGCGAAGCGGTGCGCGGGCAGAAACTGGTGCTGCTGACTTATTTCGCCGCGTGGTGTCACAACAGCAACTTTGACGTGCAAACGGTCAAAGCGCTGCACGACAAGTATCGCCACAAAGGCCTCGCCGTCATCGGCGTCTGCGAATATTCGAGCATGGATGAACTGCGCGATTTTGTCCGTCAGCATAAAACTGAATATCCGGTCTGTCTGGAAAGCGACGATCAGCTCAAAGATCGCACCGTGACGACGCATTACAAAATGCGGATGCAGGCTGGCGATAAAGACCGCAAGTGGGGAACGCCGCTCACGCTGATCTTTCGCGCCGAAGCGCTGAACGCAGCGAAGGACGCCAATGACAGCGCCACACCGACAGTAAGCGCGCGCGTCGTGGCAGGCGAAATGAATAAATCCGAAGTCGAAGATTTCATCAGACAGCAGTTGTCTGACAAAAAGAAACATGCGCCGGTACAGTACAGGGAGCGGTAGCGACCTGGCGCCTGTGAAGGCGCTACACTCGACGGCGCCAGGTCGCTACCGCTCCCTGTACTGTACCCAGGATGTGTGGTCTGCTCCAGGAGCCTGAATCGTGATGAATAAATTTCTGCTCGACTCAAAACTTGAACCCGTCGCCGACAAAGTCATGGCTGGCGAGCGGCTGAGCTTTGCGGATGGTCTGACCCTGTTTCAAAGCGACGATCTGCACGGCGTGGGCCGCCTGGCTGACATCGTGCGCCGCCGCAAACACGGCCTGGCGACCTATTTCAATGTCAATCGTCATCTCAACTGGCCTGCGGCGTGGGCGCGTTCATCGCGGGAATCTTTCACGTGATCACGCATG
>CAYWDW010000699.1:0-3422 GCA_964457105.1 uncultured Heliobacteriaceae bacterium | reverse complement strand
GATCGCAGTGTCGCTGGTAGGCTCACACGCTCGCAGCTTCAGTTCACCATTCAATGCCAAAGGAGATCATCACTCGTGAAAAACGCCCCTGCGGACGCCTGGTCCATCAAGACCCGAACATTTCTCGGCGCAATTATCCTGCTTGCCATTTCAGTCCTGCCCGCCCTCGCGCAATCCCCTGCACCGGCAGCGCCGCCGCAGCCCGCCGACTTGCAGGCGCCGGATGGATTCAAGGTTTCAGTCTTTGCGTCCGACGTGGCCAGCGCGCGGCTGATGGCTTTCGGCCCGGACGGGGTGCTGATTGTGGCGCGCCAGGGCAAAGGCGATGTGGTCGCCCTGCCTGACCGCGACGGTGATGGCCGTGCCGACAAAATGGAAGTGATCGCCAGCAACCTGAACCGTCCGCACAGCGTCGCCTTTCATCAGGGCTGGCTTTACATCGCCACGATGCCCGCCGTGCTGCGCGGCAAATATGTCGGCGGCAAAATCGCCGGCGCGCCCGAAAAAATCATTGACCTGCCGGTGTCAAGCACGCCGCATTTCACCCGCACCATCGCCTTCGGACGCGACGGCAGGCTGTACGTGGCCATCGGCTCATCGTGCAATTCGTGCGAAGAAACCGACGAACGCCGCACGACGATTATGCAGTACAACGCCGACGGCAGCGGCGGCAAACCCTTCGCCAGGGGTTTTCGCAATGCCATCGGTTTTGACTGGGACGCGAGCGGCGTGATGTGGGCCGGCGACATGGGCCAGGACAAACTTGGCGAAGAGGTGCCACCCGATGAAATCAATCGCGTCGAAGCCGGCAAACATTACGGCTGGCCTTATTTCATTGGCCGCAACGCGCCCAACCCCGACCTGAAGGAAGCCACCGGCTCAATGCCCGCCGCACAGGCCGTGCCGCCCGCTTACGAGCTGCCCGCGCACATTTCGCCCATCGGCCTGACCGTTTATAAAGGCCGCAAATTCCCGGCGGCTTATCGCAACTCGCTGTTCATCGCGCTGCACGGTTCAAGCGGCAATGCCCGCGCACAGAAGATCGGTTACAAAGTCGCCAGGGCAGTCCTGAAAAACGGACAGATCACCGGCCTTGAAGATTTCGTGACCGGCTGGCTGAAGGATGGTCAGGTGCTCGGTCGGCCCGCCGGGATGGCCGTCGGCCCGGACGGGGCTTTGTATATTTCCGATGACAGCAAGGGCTTCATCTATCGTGTGACTTACGGAAAGTAACACCAGCCTGAAGCTCAATGGCATGGAGTTAAGCGATGGAAAAGCCGGAAGAGAGATAACGGAACAAACGGAAATAACGAAACACACGGAAGCCGCAACCGCAGCAGCGGGTGAAGCTTTCCGTGCCTTCCGTGATTTCCGTTTGTTCCGTTATCTCTCTTCTGCTTAATTCAATGCCATTTGTCACAGGGCCTGTTCATTATGTCTCCGCTCTTCGAACCCAAACTTGTCACTGTCTTTCGCGAAGGTTATTCGTCCCAAAAATTCACGGCTGATCTGACCGCCGGGCTGCTTGTCGGCATTGTCGCGCTGCCGCTGGCCATTGCCTTTGCCATTGCTTCGGGCGTCAAACCGGAGCAGGGACTCTACACCGCGATCATCGCCGGCCTGGCGATTGCGGCGCTGGGCGGCACGCGGGCGCAGATCAGCGGGCCGACGGGCGCGTTTGTCGTGATCATTTACGGCATCGTGCAGAAATATGGTTACGACGGGCTGGCCGTGGCGACGATCATGGCCGGCGTGATTCTGATTGTCATGGGGCTGGCGCGGATGGGAGCGTTTCTCAAATTCATTCCCTATCCGGTCACGGTCGGCTTCACGAGCGGCATTGCGCTGATTATCTTTTCGTCGCAGGTCAGGGATTTTCTCGGCTTGCAGATGACAAGCGTTCCGGCTGAGTTTGTCGAGAAGTGGGCCGCTTATGGTCATCACCTGGCGAGCTTCAACCCGCAGGCGCTGGGCGTGGGCCTCGGCTCGCTGCTGATTGTGATGTTCTGGCCCCGGCTCACGCACAAGGTGCCCGGCTCGCTGGTGGCCATCATGGCGGCAACCGCCGCAGTGCAACTGCTGCACCTGAATGTCGAAACCATTGGCAGCCGTTTCGGCAGCGTGCCGACCACGCTGCCCGCGCCGCACCTGCCACATCTGAGCCTCACGCTGATCCGGCAGATGTTTTCACCCGCGATGACGATTGCGCTGCTCGCGGCCATTGAATCATTGCTCGCCGCCGTTGTCGCCGATGGGATGATGGGCACGCGGCATCGCTCGAACATCGAACTGATCGCGCAGGGCGTGGGCAATATTCTGTCCCCGATTTTTGGCGGCATTCCTGCGACCGGAGCGATTGCGCGCACGGCGACGAATATCAAAAGCGGCGGACGCACGCCGGTTGCGGCCATCGTGCATTCCTTCACGCTGCTGTTGATGATGATGTTTTTCGGACGCTGGGCCGCACTCATTCCGATGCCCGCACTGGCGGCAATTCTGATCTTCGTCGCCTACAACATGAGCGAGTACCACGTTTTTCTGAAGCTGCTGAAAAGCCCGAAAAGCGATGTCGCCGTGCTGCTGGTGACTTTCCTGCTGACGGTGCTGATTGATCTGACGGCAGCGATTCAGGTGGGCGTCGTGCTGGCCGCGTTTCTTTTTCTGCAACGCATGTCCGATGTCACGCAGGTCAATCTGCTGACTCGCAGCCTGACGGAAGAAACCGAAGATGAGCCTGACAATTCACGCTCGATTGCCAGGCGCGTGGTGCCGCCGGGGGTTGAAGTCTTTGAGGTTTACGGCTCGCTCTTTTTCGGCGCGATTGAGCGATTCAAGGATTCGATGCGGCGCATTGACAAGAATCCGCAGGTGCTGATTATCCGCCTGCGCCTCGTGCCCGCGATTGATGCGACCGGGTTGCAGGTGCTGGAAGATTTGCTGGAACGCACCCGCCGCGAAGGCGGCACGATGATGCTGACCGGCGTGGCCGCGCAGCCCCTTGAAGCGATGAACAAGTCAGGCTTCACGGATCGCATCGGGCGCGAAAACATTCTCGAAAACATTGATGCCGCGTTGTCGCGTGCCCGACAACTGCTCGGCCTGCCGCCGGAGCAGGCCGGGTCAGCCACCGGAGCGGGCATCTGAATCTGCTGGTGCAGATCAGGGCAGGCCGGACGGTTTTTATCGCCAGGCTTTGCCCGGCGCGCGGCGGCGCTTACAATAGCGGCGCACTTCACACCCGCGCCTGATGATTGAGCGCAGTCACAGGCAGATTCGCTGGTCAGATTCTGACGCATCAACAGGAGGCTCCAATGCACCAACGCAAACTGACGCTGATCCTGATTCAGTGGCTGATCCTGATGGCGGCGGTCACGGCTCAGTCAAAACCGGCAACTCCGGCCCAGGCGTTGACGGACGGACTG
>CAYWDW010000698.1:0-3431 GCA_964457105.1 uncultured Heliobacteriaceae bacterium | reverse complement strand
CACAGTACCGCGACAGTGATGGAGCGGTCGTGGCGTGGAAAACACTGTTGCCGACGGGTCTGGCGCGCCAACCCGCTCCATCACTGTCGCGGTACTGGACCGGCGGCGCTGCCCATACACTGATCTGAAAACCGATCTAATCAGTTGTCCAGTTTTCGGGTCCATTACAGCCGTTCGAGCAGCGGCATGTCGCGCCAGATGGTCTTGCCGCTGATGCGGAAGCGGCGGGCGAGTTCGCGTTGCGTGTACGGGCGCTCGGCGAGCAGCAGCGGAATGAGCAGCATGCGTTCGGCCAGATCGCCGCGATGTGATTCTTTGCGAAGAGAGCGATTGGGTTGAGACATGACTGTTCCTGCGTTTGTCGGCTGGCAGATGAAGCTGCCACCGGGAATGTGCGAACAGACAACCTGCAATTGTGACGGACTGTCATCAGATGAAACGGGGCCTGGCTGAAGACATTGAAGCCTGCGGCTCGCGGGTGAACTCTGCAAAACTCAGGGGCTGTTTGACTGCCTGACAGACGCGGGCAGCATAAACCCGTTCCGGCTCAGAACCCAGGACAGTTCACAACTTATCTGCTCTGCCGCGAAATCCCTGTTGATTCAGGCTGCGCGTGAAACCGGCCAGGTGGTTGCGCGGCGGTCTTTATAACAATTTGCACTTGCCTGCGACCGATTTCTCACCACAGAGGACACAGAGGTTCACAGAGAAAAAAGGAAAACCTCTGTGAACCTCTGTGTCCTCTGTGGTGAATCTCAGCGAATACGGGCGCGTGCATTTGAAAACCGCTATAAGGTTCAGCCAACCGGCACAAACTTACTTCTCACCGTCTCCGGCTTTTCATTCAATCCTGCCACGCAGTAAACTGCCGGACTATTTCGGCTGGCGTGTCAGACACGCCAGTGCAAATTGATCCCGGACAGCGGATTCGGACTCATGACGGCACTGCATCCACATCGTAAACTTCAGTTCTCCCGCATCAATCGCCTGTCAGCCTGTAGTCTGGCCCACGGAGCGTCAGGGCAATGAGCAACACGGGCGTTTCGCTGTCGGTTGAAACTGCGGCACCGCCTGTGCGGTCACGGTCGCAGACGATTGGATATTACGCGGCTTACGGCACGCTCGGACTGCTGATTTCGGCGCTGGGGCCGACGATTCCGGCGCTGGCTGAACAGACTGCTTCGCCGCTTTCGCACATCAGTTATGTGTTTATGGCGCGGTCGCTGGGCTTCATTCTCGGCGCGCTGGTGGCGGGCCGGATTTTTGATCGCGCGAAAGGTCATCCGGTGCTGGTCGGCGGGCTGTTGCTGCTGGCCGCATTCACGGCGCTGGTTCCGGCGGTTCCGCTGCTCTGTCTGCTGGTGCTGCTGTTTCTGGCGCTGGGGCTGGCCGGGAGCGCGGTCAGCGTGGGCGGCAACACGCTGCTCGTGTGGGCCAATCGTGACCGGGTCGGGCCGCTGATTGGCGGGCTGCATTTCATCTGGGGCGTCGGCGCGTTTGCGGCTCCGATCCTGATGGCGCGCACCGTCAAAGTCAGCGGCGGCATCGGGCTGGGTTACTGGCTGCTCGCGCTCGTCGCTGTGCCGGTCTGCATCTGGCTGCTGCGGCTGCCGAGTCCGGCACATCCTGACAAAGCGGCGCAGGCGACAAACGGCGAAGTCAGAGTTTCGCTGGCGGTGATGATCTGGTGCTTTCTGTTTCTTTACACCGGCACTGAATCCTGCTTCGGCAACTGGATTTTCACTTACGCGGTGAACACCGGGCTGAGCCATGAAACCGGCGCGGCTTATCTGAATTCAGCTTTCTGGGGCGCGCTGACGCTGGGGCGATTGTCAGCGATTCCGATTTCGCTCAGGCTCAGACCGCGACACATTCTGGCGATTGACCTGGGCGGCGGCCTGGCGAGCGTGATGGTCATGCTGTTGTGGCCGCAGTCGGGCGTGGCGCTGTGGGCCGGAGTTTTCGGCGTGGGGTTGTCAATGGCTTCGGTCTTTCCGACCATGATTTCGTTTGCGCAAAACCGCCTGCCGCTGAGCGGCAAACTGACCGGCATCTTTTTTGCCGGTTCAAGCGCGGGCGCGATGGTGCTGCCCTGGGTGGTCGGACAGTTTATCGAATCCGTCGGGCCGCGCATGCTGCCGCTGATAGCGCTTGGCGGGCTGCTGGTTGAAGTCGGCATTCTGGGTCTGATGATGCTCTTCCCGCGCCGCACTGACCGCCCGGCCCCGCTGCCTGAAGACCTTGAACCGCCGGGCGAACTGGGCGTCTGACTGGCGCCAGCGCCGCCACGCCTGAACACGAAGCTGCACGAATGAATATTCTTTCTCTTGAAAACGTCAGCAAAACATTCGGCATCAAGCCGCTGTTTTCGTCAGTGACATTCGGGCTTGATGCCCGCGACAAGGTTGGCGTGATTGGCGCGAACGGTTCGGGCAAGACGACGCTGCTGCGTGTGATTGCCGGTGAGGAACTGCCCGACACGGGCCGCGTCGTCGTGGCCGGTGAAAAGATTATCGCCCTGCTGCCGCAGAATCCGGCCTTCGATGATGAACAGACGGTGATGGAAGCGATCTTTGCCGGAGGCAGCGAAGCGTTGCGGCAGAAGCTGCAACTGCTGCTTGAATACGAAACCGCCTGTCACGAACTGGCCTTGCAGCAGGGCGCGGATGAAAGGCTCCTGAAGCGCGTCGCTGATCTTCAGCATCAGCTTGAACACACCGGCGCGTGGGAACTTGAGAACGAAGCCAAAGCGATGCTCGCGCGGCTGGGCATCAGCGATGTGACGGCGCGGATGGGCGCGCTTTCGGGCGGGCAGCGCAAGCGCGTGGCGCTGGCGCATGCGCTGGTCATCAAACCTGACCTGCTGATTCTGGATGAACCGACCAATCACCTCGACGCTGAAACGGTCGAATGGCTGGAACGATACCTGGCGGATTTCACCGGCGCGCTGCTGCTCGTCACGCACGACCGTTACTTTCTGGATCGCGTGACGAATCGCATCATCGAAATCGAGCGCGGCCACGTGCAGAGTTTCAGCGGCAATTACGCCGCTTACCTCGAACAGAAACAGGAGCAGGAAGAACGCCAGGCCGTTGAAGCGCAGAAGCTCAAACAGATGGCGCGGCGCGAACTTGAATGGCTGCGGCGCGGCCCGAAAGCGCGCACCACAAAGGCCAAAGCCCGCATTGATCGCGCCGAATCGCTGATCGAGCAGGCGCGGCAGGCGGCTTCAGTCATCGCTGAGAAAAAGGAACTCGACATTCAGTTTGAGTCGTCGCGGCTTGGCAGCAAAATTCTCGCGCTGCATCACCTCAGCAAAAGTTACGGCGACCGCGCGCTGATTCGTGAGTTCAGCTATCAGTTCAAGCGCGGCGACCGCATCGGCGTCATCGGCCCGAACGGCGCGGGCAAAACCACGCTGCTTGAAATCA
>CAYWDW010000697.1:1098-3431 GCA_964457105.1 uncultured Heliobacteriaceae bacterium | reverse complement strand
ACGCGCAAACGGCCAATGGCGGCGTGGCCTACCTGGCGCACCTCGGCGGCTTTCTGACGGGACTGCTCCTCTCTTTCCTGTGGCGGCGGGAAGACGACACAAAAACAACCCGGAGTTCCTTCGAGGAATAGGCTCGAAGAAATTCCGGGCTGCTGTTATCAGCGCCATCGGGCAGTTAGTACAACTCCTTCCCGATGTGCTTCAACAAGTGAGCGACTTTGCGCCCGCCTGCTTCAGTGTAATGCACGGTGACGTGCTCGCCTTCTTTAGCGGTGTATTCAGTCCCTTTCACGACGCCCTTGCCGGTATCAACCATGCAGCGTTTTGTCAGATGCAACGTCTCTTCCGCGCCTGCCGGAGTTTTGACGACCACGGTGTGCGCTGCTTTGCCGGCGCCGACCACTACGCCTTCGATGACTTTGGGCGCATCCTTGCCGATGTGTTCGATGCCGACGGCGGTCTTCTCCGTGCCTTCGCCGACATAGTGGACGACGACGTAGGAGCCTTCCCTGCCGGTCAGCGCCGCTACTTTGCCGCCTTCCTTCAGACCGCGCACGGTTGTCTTACCGGTGAACTTGAACGTCTCTTCGGTTCCGTCGGCGGTTTTGACGACGATCTTTCCGGCCTCGCGGTCTACTTTTCTGATCTCGCCGATGATGGCGTGGCCGGTGGACTGGCTCCGCGCCAGCGCGCCAGCGCACAGCGCGATGAGCAGGACGCACGCGACCCCGATTTTCCCTGACATAAATCCTCCCTTTTGGTGCGATCTGGAAGAGCTGTTTTCCTGTTCGGCATTTTCCTGTTTACTGCCTGGCCAACAGAAAAATGCGGAACAGGAACATCGCTTCCTCAGCAGTGATGCCTTACTTCTTATGTGTCATCTGATGTGAATGATGGCGCGCCGACACGTGATGCTTTTCGGGCTTCAGGCCGTTCTTCCGCACCATCTTCTCGTAATGGGACTCCAGCGCTTCGCTGCCGTATTTGTTCGCCTCATCGAAAACTTTCGAGAGGAAATACTGGTTTCCATACTTGTTGAAGATCAATTCAGTCTTCGACGGGCTCGTCTCGGCCTGCGCGCTCATGACCTGAAAGATCGCCGCGTGGTTCCCGTCTGCGCTGCGAATCTCCATCGCATCCAGATCGGAGTTATCGAGCATCTTGAGGATGTATTTGCCCGCCGGGAATCTGGCATTTCCGGCGTGGAACTGGAACGGAATGTCGGCCTCAATCTCTCCGACGATCTGCGCCTGCGCCCGGCTCGCGCCGAAGGCGACAAGCAGACCCAGCGCCATGAAGATGGACATTATTTGTTTTCTCATTGCTTTCTCTCTTTCTCCTGGTCGTTTTGTTGATTTAATCGCGGCTATTGCGCTGCGATCACGATAAAGCTTGTATGTCCGTTGCGGTTGACGAGCAGCAGCGTTGATTTGTCGCCGGCCTGCTTCATCGCCCGCTCGAATTCGGCCACGTTCCTGACCGGCTGGCGATTGACCTGCTGAATCACGTCGCCGCGGCGCAGGCCCGCGTCATCGGCGCGGCTGCCGTCCTGCACTCCGGTCACCAGCACGCCGCTCACGTTCGAGGGCAGCGCAAGCTGGCGCGCAAGCTGCGGCGTCAGGTTCTCGACCGACAAACCACTCGGTGAACTGTTGTCCGGCTGCGCGTTGTTCGCGGCTGCTTTTTCGTTCGGCAATTCGCCGAGCGTGACAGTGATTTCGCGCGGGTTGCCGTCGCGGATGACCTTCAGCCTGACACTTGAGCCGGGGGCAAGCTGACTGATTTTCAAACGAAGTGCGCGACTTTCGTCCACTCGTTCGCCATTGAGTTCAGTGATGACATCACCCTGCATCAGGCCTGCTTTCGCCGCCGGACTGTCAGGAGTCACTTCGCCGACGAGCGCGCCGCGCGCATCCGGCAGGTTGAAGGCTTTGGCGATTTCCGGCGTGACCGGTTGAATCATCACGCCCAGGTAGCCGCGCATGACTTTGCCGTTCCTGAGCAGTTGATTCATGACCGAACGCGCCAGGTTGGCCGGCACGGCGAAGCCCACCCCCTGATTGCCGCCCGCGCGCGACAGAATCGCCGTGTTGACGCCGATCAACTGACCGCTCGTGTTGATCAGCGCGCCGCCCGAATTGCCAGGGTTGATCGCCGCGTCGGTCTGAATGAAGTCTTCGTAATCTTCGATCCCCAGGTTGCCGCGTCCCGTCGCGCTGATGATGCCCATCGTCACCGTCTGCCCGATGCCGAACGGATTGCCGATGGCCAGCGCGATGTCGCCCACCTGCACCTGCGCTGAATCGGCGATGGGCAGCGTCGGCAGATCCTTC
>CAYWDW010000697.1:0-1088 GCA_964457105.1 uncultured Heliobacteriaceae bacterium | reverse complement strand
TGACGACGGCGATGTCAGTCTGGGGATCGGTGCCGATGACGCGGCCTTTCAATTCGCGCTGATCGGCGGTGTAGACCTCGATCTGATTCGCGCCTTCGATCACATGATTATTGGTCAGGATGTAACCGTCAGGGCTGACGATGACGCCGGAACCCAGCCCCTGCTCGCGCTCCTCGTGCGGTTTGCCGGAGCGGTTCTGCGGCCCGGCGTCTCTGTCGCCGAAGAACTGGCGAAACATCGGATCGTTGAAAAACGGCGCCAGGTTTTCATCGCCGCTCACCTTGACAACTTTGGTGGAGGTGATGCTGACGACCGCCGGTTGCGCATTCCTGACAATGGGCGCGAAGGTTGTGACCAGGGCCGCCGCGCCGTTCGTGCCGTTGCTGGCGCTGACCGCCGGGATCAGCATTTGAGGCTGGCGATGAAACGCGAAGCCGATGACGAACGCGGCCACCAGCGCGCCAGCCAGCGCCAGGGCGGTCAGACTCTTTCCGGTCAATCGTTGTCGAATGTTATTCATAACCCTTCCCCCCGGTTTTCTCTCGGCGGCTTCTCGTGCCGCACATCCCACTGATTTGCAATGAATGTGCCAGAGACGCCGCGCGCCTCGTCGTCGGGCGAACGTCGCCATCCCCCGATGATTACTGCCTGTCTGGCACACGCGATGAAAATCAAGCCCCTGGGAGTTTGTGGCGTTTTGGAAAAGCGGCGGGTTGGAATGACATCACTGCCACGCCACGCGGGCGGTGGTCACGGCTGACAGCGGACTTAACATGGAATTAAATCCGGGATGACATGAAATTTACGCAGTCACTTTACAGTGACTTTCCGACTCAGGAATCGGGCCAGCCGCGTTTTCAATTAACCGAGGGGATGAGCTATACTTTTTCTCCCTTCTGGCAGAAAAAATATCCGAATGACAACGGGAGCCTGCAATGTTTCGTCTTCTACCGAAAGAAGAGAAGTACTTTGACCTGTTCAATCAAATGACCGCGCACATCAAACAGGGCGCGCAACTGCTCAAGCAGCTTTTTGAGGATTTTGATCGCCGCGTGCAATACGTGGATCAGATCAAGCAGGTTGAGCAT
>CAYWDW010000696.1:0-3432 GCA_964457105.1 uncultured Heliobacteriaceae bacterium | reverse complement strand
GCAGCCGGTACATCGGCAGAATCTGCGTCACGGTTTCGAGGAAGTTCGGATAGCGCAGCGCCCCGTCAGCCGTGAATTCCTTCCACATCAGGCTTTGCGTAATGCCCGCGATATAAAGCGGCACGGCATAGAACAGCACGCCGAGCGTGGCAAACCAGAAATGCCAGTTGGCCAGCTTCTTCGAGTACAGTTCCGTGCGGTACATGCGCGGCAGCAGGTAATAGAGCATCGCAAAGGCGAGGCCGCCGTTCCACGTCAGCGCGCCGAGATGCACGTGCCCGATGACGTAATCGGTGTAATGCGTGATGGCGTTGACATTCTTGAGCGACATCATCGGCCCTTCAAAGGTGGACATCCCATAAGCCGTGAGGCCGACAACCAGGAATTTCAGCGCCGCGCTTTCGCGCACGCGATCCCACGCGCCCCGCAGCGTCAGCAGTCCGTTGATCATGCCGCCCCACGACGGCGCAAGCAGCATGACCGAGAAGACCGTGCCGAGCGATTGCGCCCAGTCCGGCAGCGCCGTGTAAAGCAGATGATGCGGCCCCGCCCAGATGTATAAAAAGATCAGCGCCCAGAAGTGAATGATCGAGAGCCGATAGGAATAGATCGGACGATCAGCCGCCTTCGGGATGAAGTAATACATAATGCCCAGAAACGGCGTCGTCAGAAAGAAGGCTACCGCGTTGTGCCCGTACCACCATTGCACGAGCGCGTCCTGCACTCCGGCATAGGCTGAATAACTCTTGAGCAGACTGACCGGCAGCTCGAACGAGTTGACGATGTGCAGCATCGCCACCGTGATGAACGTGGCAATGTAAAACCAGATGGCGACATACATATGCCGTTCGCGGCGTTTGAAGATCGTCCCCATCATGTTGACGCCGAAAATCACCCAGACCAGCGTGATCGCAATGTCAATCGGCCATTCCAGCTCGGCGTATTCCTTGCTCGTCGTAAAACCGAGCGGCAGCGTCAGCGCGGCGGAGACGATAATCAGTTGCCAGCCCCAGAAATGCAGCTTACTGAGCAGGTCGCTGTACATGCGCGCCTTGCACAGGCGTTGCAGCGAATAATAGACGCCGACAAAGATCGCGTTGCCCGCAAAGGCGAAGACCACGGCATTCGTGTGCAGCGGGCGCAGGCGACCGTAGGAAAGTTCGGCAATGAATCCGAGGAAGCCAGGAAAGACGAGCTTGAGCGCGACGATCAGGCCGACCAGAAATCCGACAATGCCCCAGACGACCATCGCTACCGCAAAGTCGCGGACAATCCTGTTGTCGTATTCAAACTTCTCCACGCGCAGACCTTCAGCCACGCTGCGGTCCAGGGGCAGACTTGCACTCTGCATAGGTTATTTCTCCGAAGTTTTGGAAGATGAGATTGACGGTGCTTCTGACTGCTGATTCTCGAACAACATTCTGATGGCGGGCGTGTGGCGGTCTTCATACTGCCCTGATCTGACAGCCCAGATGAACAGGCCCAGAAACAGCAGCGCAACCATAAGACTGAATCCGATGAGTATGAACAGGACTTCCACGCTGACACTCCGCCTTCAGAAAAAAATTTCCCTTTCTGCGAGAGCATTTCTTGTGCCTCGCAGTTTTTCTTGTGAAATACTGAATCTGACTGACCCGGCTGCGAACTTTTCCGCTCAGGTCTGAGCGAAAATACCCACCCGGCTGAAAATATCCCGGCCTCTGTCGTGCCGACACGACAGGGGCCGCCGTCGCGACACGATAAATCCGCACCTTTGCGCAGTGTGTTCAGCCCGTCAGACCGTGCGTGAGAATTTCTGCTTCCCGCTGTCCTGGTTCAGATAGGCATCAAAGGCCATCGCAATATTGCGAATGAAAATGCGACCGATGGCAGTCACTTCAATGCGGTCAGGTGACAGGCGCACCAGACCGTCGGCTTCCTGAGCCTGCAACTGCGCCAGTTCCGGCGCGAAATATTCGTCAAAGACGAGGCCGTAATCGCGTTCGATCTCTGATTTCACCAGCACGCAATGACTGAGCAGCCGGTTGATGACGGCCCGCCGCAACCGGTCATCGCTGCTGATGCGCACGCCGCGCATCGTCGCCAGCCGGCCCGCGTCAATGGCTTCGTAATATTTCGGCAGTTCGCGCCAGTTCTGCGCGTAAACGTCGCCGAAGCCGCTGATCGAACTGACGCCCAGGCCATACAGATCACAGCCCGCCTTTGTCGTGTAGCCCTGAAAGTTGCGGTGCAGCGTGCGGTCGTCCTGCGCCTGGCAGAGTTCATCGGCGGGCCGGGCGAAATGATCCAGCCCGATGTAGCGGTAACCCGCTTCGGTGAATTTCTCAATCGCCGTGTGAAAGATGCGGAATTTCTCGAAACCCGGCGGCAGGTGGCGCGCAAAACTGCCCTGCTGTTTTTTGAGCCAGGGCACATGCGCATAGCTGAAGAGCGCAATGCGGTCAGGATTAAGGCTGATGACTTTCTCAACCGTTTCAGCAAAGCTCGTGACCGTCTGATGCGGCAGCCCGTAAATCAGATCAATGTTGAGGCTGTCAAAACCGAGTGCGCGACAGTCATCAAAGAGCGCTTTGGTCTGCTCGAACGGCTGAATGCGCCGCACGGTCTGCTGCACCAGTGGATTGAAATCCTGCACGCCCAGGCTCAGGCGATTGAAGCCGAGCCGCCGCAGCACACAGCATTGCTCCTGGCTCGTCACGCGCGGATCAATTTCAATGCCGATTTCGGCATCGGGCGCAAACTCAAAATGATGGCGGATGTGAGTGAACAGCGCTTCAATCTGCGCGGCTGAAATAAAGGTCGGCGTGCCGCCGCCCCAGTGCAGTTGGGCAACCCGGCGGCCTGGCGCCACGCGCTGACTGAACATTTCAATCTCGCGGTGCAGTCGTTCAAGATAAGGCGCGGCGACTTCATGATTTTTGTTGATGATGACGTTGCAGCCGCAATAGAGACACAACGATTCGCAAAAGGGCAGGTGAAAATAAAGCGACAGCGGCGCGTCACTGTCGCGTGTCGCCGCCAGCCCGGCGTCCATTTCGGCCACGCCGAAATCATCATTCCATTCCGGCGCTGTCGGGTAACTGGTGTAACGCGGGCCGGGCTGGTTGTATTTATCAAGCAGCGCCGCTGAAATCACCGCCTGCTCACCAGCCAGATCAAACCAGACAGATTCGTTGTTCATGATCTTCTGACTACCACCGACTATTAAGCTGAACGCCGGAACCCTGCTGATTGCACGGCGATCCCTGCGCTTCAATGACTTCCCTGCGGCATTTTCTGTGCCGTGCATTTCACAGGGCTTACGCAGGTAAAGATGCGGAAAAATTCCCGGACCGATTGTGGGATTGCGGAAAAACCCCTGAAGGCGGCGAAGCTGATGTGAGCTGTCGGCAGGCTCGCCGATCAAATCGGGGAAAAGTCCGCGCCTGTTTC
>CAYWDW010000695.1:0-3434 GCA_964457105.1 uncultured Heliobacteriaceae bacterium | reverse complement strand
CGACAACCGGAGTCCCGATTGACCGCCGGATGACGACGACGCGGCTCGGCTTTGAAGGCATCGCCGAAAATTCATACGGCGCCATCGGCGGCATTGATTACCTGATGGAAACGATCAGCGCGCTGGCGACGGCGATGATTTCACTTGGCAAATTCGTGCAGGATCTGCTGCTCTGGGCGACGCAGGAGTTTTCATTCATTCGGCTGAGCGATGCCTATGTCCAGACGAGTTCGATCATGCCGCAGAAGCGCAATCCCGTCGCGCTCGAACACACGCGCATCATCACGAGCAAGGCTTACAGCCAGGCCGTTGCGGTGATGACGAGCGTGCATAACACGCCGTTCGGCGACATCGTTGACGTTGAAGACGACCTGCAGCCGCTGGTTTTCAATACCTTCCTCGATGCCCGTCGCGCCATCAGCCTGCTCGCCGGTGCCGTCAGTTCAATCACGGTTGACGAAGCGAATCTGAAACGCCGGGCCGAAGGCAGTTGCCTGACGATGACTGAACTCGCCGATACGCTGGTCCGGGAAGAGAAGCTGAGTTTCAAGGCCGCGCACCGCCTGGTCGCGCAGACGATCAAACGGCTGCCTGACGCTGAGGCTGACTGTGCGACGACGGTTGAAATATTGCTCAGTGTGGCCAGCGCCGCGCTCGGTCGCCCGCTCAACACGCCGCGCAAAAAGCTTGAAGCCGCGCTCTGTCCCGTCAATTTCGTCACTGTGCGCAAAGTCATCGGCGGCCCCGCGCCAAAGACGGTTGAGAAATTTCTCGATGAGCAGGACCGGCTGGCCAGCGAAGATCAGCAGTGGCGCCGGAGCAAGGCCGCGCTGCTCGCCGCCTTCCCGCCGCGCCTCAACCGTCGCAAAAAGGACTGGCTGGCCTGAAAGGCCTGGTGAGCTGCCGTGAAGTTGAGATTGCCGTGAGCCGGGTTTACACTGCGGGCAGATGCAGTCCCCTGAATTGTCAGCAGAAGGTGAAGAGTTATGCCGGAGACCCTGACCGAAAAGCCGTATGATCTGAAAGAGATCGTCAGTCAGCTTGTGACCGAGGATGATGAACCCGTGGACAACATCTTCTCAGCCAAACAGCAGCGGCTGCTGGTCGAGCCGCTTTACAGTTCGTGGCTGCCCGAACCCGACGAAGAACATCCGGCGCCGCGCACCTTTCTGGCCGATGCCAATGTCGGCGTGTTTTATTCAGTGCGCAAGCCGCCGCTCGTGCCGGATATGTTTCTGAGCCTGGACGTCGAAGTCAACAAGGACTGGCACGCCAAAGAGAACCGCTCATACCTGATCTGGGAGTTCGGCAAAGTGCCGGAAGTGGTGGTCGAAGTTGTGTCGAACCGCGAAGGCAACGAACTCGGCAGCAAACTGCGTCGCTACGCCGAAATGGGAATCAATTACTACCTTGTCTTTGATCCGATGCAGGAACTGAGTGAGCAGGTGCTGCGGATCTTTGAAATCAGCTCCGGCAAAAGCTACCGCCTGCGCGAGGATTTTGTACTGCCGACGGTGGGCCTGAGCGTGACACTGTGGCGCAACGTGTATGAAGGCGTTCCCGAAACCTGGCTGCGCTGGTGTGATAAATCCGGTGCCATCATCCCGACCGGAGCCGAACGCGCCGCCCGCGAAACTGAACGTGCAAACCAGGAAGCGGAACGTGCGAATCAGGAAACTGAACGTGCGAATCAGGAAACTGAACGTGCGAATCAGGAAGCCGAACGTGCTGCCCGCGAGGCTGAACGGGCTGATCGGGCAGAGGCGGAACTGGCACGGCTGCGCGCGGAACTGGAGCGGTGACGCGAGTCGTCCCGGTTATCTCAACTCAGTTCCCGGATGACTTCCTGCACGGTCGGCAGCGTGGTCTGCAACTGAAAAGCTCACGTCAGCCTGCATCCCCGAAACCCGGTTCACCCTTGCTGCAAGCCGCGCCTGTGGCCATCTGCCTGGCACATTCCGGTGATTTTTTTTCGGAAACTTCAGGGCATCCGGCTTAACGGAAAATCCTGATGAGAAACGGAATAAGTGATTGACAGGCACTGACGGTTTGCATAGACTGCACGCGCTTGACACGACCTCCATTCAGTTTGAGCAGCAACAGGAAGCAACCTCTCTCACAGACCCCCAGCCTGACATTTCCCGTTTGTTGCATCCGGCAATTTCATAAATCAGACAACTGCTGCTGGCAGCGCCTGAGGAAAGTTGTGGCTTCAGCGGCCTGGTGCAGTTGTGTGCTTTGGTTATTGATGTGACCTGCCTGTTCGCCCGCCCGCGAATGCCTGCCGGCAGTCATTGCCTCCATCGGTAATTCATCAGACCCCCTTCATGCTGACGTGCCCTGTAACCAATCCGGAGACCATTGGAGCTACACGCAATGCACACCTTGTTTCTCAAATCTTACACACGGGCACTGCTGCTGGGTGCGGCCCTGCTGCTGTGGCCGACGCTGGCGCTCGGAGCTGATCCGGGCACGCCATTCCCGCCCGGAGCGATCAGCGATCAGCAGGCCGGTTCAGTGCTGATCTTTAACTTTTATATTTCGAGCGCCTCCAATCCGAATGTTGAAAACTCGCGCATCAATCTGACCAATACCAGCGACACTGCCAATGCGACGGTTCATCTCTTTTTCCTGGAAGGCACGTCGTGCAGCCCGGCTGATTATCTGATCTGCCTGACGCCGAATCAGACGATGACGGTCAATGCCGCAGAGTTTGATCCGGGCACCTCAGGTTATGTCGTGGCGGTGGCGGTTGATCCGGCCAATGGCTGGCCGGTCAGGTACAACCACCTGATCGGCGACGCTTACATCAAACTGTCAAGCGGTTATCAGGCCAATCTGGCAGCGGAAGCGGTCGCGGCGCTCAGGCCACCGCCATACGACGCTTCGCAAAGCACGGCGGCGCTCAGGTTCGATGGCATCGAGTACGGGCAACTGCCGCGCGCGCTGGCGGCTGACAGTCTGGCCAGTCGTGAGGATGACAGCCTGACGATGCTGATCGTCAATAACCCGACAGGCGATATGACGGTGCAGGGCAATCCGGTCGGCACGCTGTACGGCATTATGTATAGCCAGCTCGAATCGCCTTACAGCTTTACGATCAACGCGCCGGTGTGTCAGCTTACCGGAGTGTTGAGCGACAGTTTCCCGCGCACCACGCCGCGCTTCAGTCGCATCGTGCCGTCGGGTTCAGTCGGCTGGATGCGATTCTGGTCAATTGACAGCCACCCGATCACAGGCGCGCTGATTACCTTCAATCAAAGCACACCCACGAATCCGGAAGCTTACAAACAGGGACGCAATCTGCATCACCGGACCTTCGTGGCCTCAGGCGTCACGACGATTCCGGTCTTTCCGGGGAACTGCGGCTGATCGGAATTCGGAATTCGGAATTCGGAATTCGGAAGCTGAAAGCGAGATGACAGATGACAGAT
>CAYWDW010000694.1:0-3439 GCA_964457105.1 uncultured Heliobacteriaceae bacterium | reverse complement strand
GCCGGCCATTCCGGTCAGTGATCGAAGAGCAGGTCAGCATGCCCGAGTTATAAGTGATGATCAGCGGCTGGGTCGGATAGGGCGGAGGCTGGATAAAGCGGTAGCGTGTGCCATCCGCCGCAATGGCGACCCCGCTCCAGTTGCCGATGACAATGCCGTTGTCCACGTCGGTGATGAAGATCAGACCTGAACCGTCAGTCGCATGCCAGCGACGGCCTCTGTACCCGTCACCGCTGCCGCAGCCGTAGGGGATCTCGGGGAGCGGCCTTCCATCCGTCTGGTCATCCCGTAACTCCACCTCGCCTTTATCCGGAAAGACCAGCGTCAGCCTGGTCAGCGTCGTGATATAGCCCGGAGGGCCGGTCTCATTACAGGAGTTTGAGCGTGAAGCCGGACTGACACCTACCCCCTGAACCTTCAGATGCGGCACCGCGCCCAGGGTCCAGCCAGCCGCGATCCGGTTCGCCAGACCGAACCAGTTCGACCCGTCGTCATAAACCGCGTAAGCCGTGCTGCGCGTCGGCGGGCTGTATCGTTCGTCAAGTTCCGTCCCCTTTTGCGCTGACCAGAGCTTGCTGCTGTAGCTGAGCGACAGCGGCAGCGAGAAGCCTCTCCCGCCAATGACTCCCACAGGGAGATTGAAATTGAGTGAACCATTGGCCAGATTGATGTTCCCCATCTCAGCCGACGTATAGCTGCCGAATGAAGCCACGCCCGCGGCTAACTGGGGCGGCGTGCCTCTGTCGTACTGGCTCTCCTGCGCCATGGCGCCGGACGTTGAGATTATGACCAGGAACAGGACAGATTGCGCACATCCGGCAACGAGTGAGTGGAGCAGTCTTTTGGAAATCATGAACGTAATTCCGGTTAATGAGGTTGACCTGACGCTGAGAGGACGAAGCCTGTGACAGGCTCTTTCAACGGGTTGCTTATTGACCGCCGCCGATCTTCTCCCGAGTGACGATCAGCGTGGCCGTATTTTGCGGGCGACTGAGATCCGCGAGCTGATAACGCCCAGGGGCAAGTCTGATTGCGTGGCGTGAGCGCCGGGGCTTTTCCTGACGATTGAGCAGTCTGGCCACCTCTTCCGATCTCCCGCCGCCGACTTCGCGTGTTACCATCACCCCGGCTGAACCATCCCTGTAACTTTCGGTCGCGATCACGACCAGGCCCTGCCCGACGCTGGTTTCACGGGGATAGACGCCTTCAGGATAGAGCGTAAAACGCGCAACCTGCACCGGCTCGTTCTGTGCGGGAGACTGCGCTGCTCCTGCTGAAGCTGTAGGTCTGGTCATGGTCGTCCACCTGTGCGCTCTGACAGCCAGCGCGCTCCCGCACAGACAGAAAAGCAGACACGACAGCACGACACGACGCAGGGTCAGGCGCGCAGTCAGGGAACGAGATTGTCCGATGATTCCTGATGACATAGACACCTTCTTTTCTGGAGGACACACCTCCGGCTGGCGGCTGATGAATACAGCCGCAGAAAGAATATTCACTGCCCGGCGCAGAGGTCTTCTCTGGCAGGGTCCTGCGAGTTGAGGATGAATGTGCCGGTTGTGAGGCAGTGAACAGTGCGCCGGAGTCGTGGCCAATGGCTCGCCTGGGGACTGACTGCGGTGATCCGTGTCTGCTTCACTGTTCACTTACTCAACGCGCGTGCCAGCGAAGGGGAAGCTCTGAAGAAAACAGCGCGTGGCGGGATAAAGCCTTGCGGAATGAAGGAATATTTTCTTTGGCGGGAGTGGAAAGCGGATCGTCCGGGCGCTCGTCTCAGCGCGCAGATGGAGCTATTGGTACCAGCAGATGGAGCCGCTGGTACCAGCAGGTGGAGCCGCCGGTACCACCTGTGCTTCAGTCTGTCGTTTCTCCCGACTCCGGGCGGAGCATCCCCCGGAGCCATTTGCGCGAGACCGCGAGCCGCTGAGCCGCCTGCGAGAGATTTCCCTGCGTCTCGACAAGCGCCTCCCGGATCAGCGCGCGCTGAAACTCCTTCGTCGCCGCCTCGAGCGTCCGTGTGGCGGCAGTCGGGGAGCGCGGGCGGCGCGGCGGCATCTCCGTTTCTGACAGCCCTCTGGCGAGCAGCGCCTGATCCGTCCGGCTCGCCGCTGATGCCGCTCCCGGTTCAACGCCGGGCAGCAGCGCTGCGGCGGTGATCCGGCTCCCCGATACGCTCAGCACGACCACCCGTTCGAGTTCGTTGACCAGTTCCCGCACATTCCCCGGCCAGTCGTACTCGAGCAGCCGCTCCACCGCCTCAGGACTCAGCCTGATTCCTTCCTTGCCGTATTTCGCCTGGAAATGCGCAAGGTAATGCTCCGCGAGCGGCACGATCTCCTCCCGGCGCTCGCGCAGCGGCGGCAGCCGGAGCCGGATCACACTGAGCCGGTAGTAGAGATCGGCCCGGAACCGCCCCTCCTCAACCATCCCGCCGAGATCCCGGTTCGTCGCCGCGATCACCCGCACGTCGGCCTGTCTGACCTTCGTTTCGCCCACGCCCCGGACTTCGCCGCGTTCGAGAAACCGCAGCAGCTGCGGCTGGACCGTGAGCGGCAGTTCGCCGATCTCATCGAGCAGCAGCGTTCCGCCTTCGGCCTCGCCGATCACTCCCGCCGACGCGGCGTGCGCGCCGGTAAACGCCCCCTTTCGGTGCCCGAAGAGCAGCGACCCGGCCAGTTCCTGACTCAGCGCCGCGCAGTTGCACGCGATGAAGGGTTTCTCCGAACGAACGCTCTGCCGGTGAATCTCGCGGGCGAGCACCTCCTTGCCCGTCCCGGTCTCGCCCGTGAGCAGGACATTGATGTCGCTTGAGCGGATCGCCCGGGCCTGGGCGAGCGCCTGTCGCATCCCGGCGCTCTGACTGATCACCACCGGCGCTGCTGCTGCCGCAGCGGGGTGAGGGCTGCGGGCGGAGGGCTGTAGCGGGAGTTGCTCAGGGCTGTCGGCGAGGCCTTCCGCCGCCTGCGCCGCGCGCTTGGCGAGCATGCATCGCAGATGCAGTCCTTCGAGCAGGACGGCAGTCTGCCGGGCGCAGAGGCCGCTCAGCCCGGCGGTTTCCCTGTTCACCGCCCGACACGAAAGCACGAGCAGGTCCTCCGCGCCACCGTCAATGTCGAGCCTCAGCCGCGCCTGATCGTCGTCAGTGTGTGAGCGCTGCATTCGGGCACGGAGCTTCTCCGCTTCCGTTTCCGTGCAGCCCGCCCGCTCAAGCAGCGTCAGCCGTCCCTGACGCTGCTCGCAGATCACGACCGGCGCGGCGCTGAATTCTTCAGCGAGCAGCCGCGCGAGTTCCCGCAGCAGCAGTTCGCGCGCCGCCCCGGCAGCGAGCAGCCGTGTCAGCGCCGTCGCCAGGCGCTCCGTTGCGCTGCGCTCCGGGGCGGCGGCGACGGGTTGCGCCCGCAGCACCTTAAGCTCAGCCATCTGCGGCGCGGCCTCGAGC
>CAYWDW010000693.1:0-3449 GCA_964457105.1 uncultured Heliobacteriaceae bacterium | reverse complement strand
TCTCATCAGACCTTCGCTGAACCGGTTCAGGTTCAGATATGCGAGACCGAGGCGATAATTGACCTCGAAATCAGCCGCAGCGGCCAGCCGCGCCTCGTCACGAGCGATGGCCGCCCGCAGCGCGGTCTGATCGGCTCCGGTGTTATTGAGCAGCAGCTCCGGGCTGGTCAGCGTCAGCACTGAATGGCAGGTGTCACAGCGTTCGGCGTGATCGCTCAGCCGGGCTTCGCAGATCGGGCAGCGGCCAGGGTCAGGCTGCAACTGCGCCAGCCATTCGCGCGCCCGCTGATGCTGCGGATTGATTTCCAGCACGCGGCGCACGTAATGCACGGCTTCATCCGGCGTGTCGGCCAGCGACGCCAGCCAGAGCCAGACGATTTCATTGTCCGGTTCAAAATCAGCCGCGCGCAGCAGCATTTCACGGGCGCGGGCTTTGTCGCTCGTGCCGGCGAGCGCAATGCCTTCCTGCACGAGCAGCCGCTTCAAACCGGAGCGGGCGTGTTCCTGCCCCGGATTGAGATCCAGCACGCGCTGCCAGCAGGTGATGGCTTCGCCAGGCGTTTCAGCGACTGAGGCGAGCCACAACCACGCGTGTTCGCTGGTCGGCGCAGAGGCCGCCGCCTGAGTTAACAGTGATCGCGCAGTGGTGAGATCACCGGATTTGGCGGCAGCGACGCCGTCGCGCAATAAGGCCGGGGTACTTGACTGAGTTTCCATCGTTTGACTGGGGCAGGATTGAGGTCAGGTCGGCAGGGCCGCTGCATTGGCGGAATTATGTGGCCGGCGCTTCCGTTCCTGGTCTGAATTTCGTTTCCGGCACGCTGATCACCCTGACTGGATTCAGGCGTTCAGATGACGCAACTGGCTGATGGCCTGCACAGTCATCTGCGATAGCCATAGAGGGGGGAAGTGCGCCTGGCCACCTGACCAGACAGCATGCCGGGCAACTTATATGCCAGCAGTCAGACCATCGTGCGCCAGGGCAAGTGCCACTGATGACAGATTAATCACCGGCACAGTTGCGGAGTCTGCTGAGAAGTGACGGACTCTGCCACCTGCCAGGTGACAGGTTTTGGCATTTCAGCATCGTTCAGGACCACGGAAATGTTATTGACTTGACATAACCTCTGACTGGAAATCCTGTTACATTAGCAATGCCGCGAACGGGTTGCAGCCCTGCCGCCACCTGCCCCCGCAAAACCGCCGAACAACCTCGCACAGAAATTGAATGAGCCAGTGCCGGACGCGCCGCGCGCCGCGTGAAGCCCGGATGATTCAGCTTCGGTTCAGGTCTTGCTGACGTAATGATAAAAGCGCCTTTACCAGTTAACGAGGAAGCAAGGTTACAGGCCGTCAGGGATCACCAGATTCCTGACACCGAACCCGAATTCTCGCTCGACAATCTCACCAGCCTGGCGGCCCAGGTCTGTCAGACGCCCATCGCGCTGCTGAGTCTGGCCGATGCTGACCGCATCTGGGCCAGGGCGCGCTACGGTTCGGTGCTGGAATCTTCGCCGCGTGAAGGCAGCTTCTGTTCGTGGGCGCTCATTGAAACCGAGATCCTGATGATTACCGACACGCTGAAGGATCACCGTTTCAGCCAGCATCCGCAGGTGACGGGCAGGTCAGGGATCAGGTTTTATGCCGGGGCGCCGCTCATCACCGCGGATGGCCTGGCGCTGGGCGCGCTGGAAGTTTTCGATCTTGAGCCGCGCTGCCTGACGCTTGAGCAGTTGCAGATGCTGCGCAGCCTGGCCGATGGTGTCATGGCACACCTCGAACTGCGCCGCCGGTGCGTGGAACTCGAAACGAACGGCTCTGAACAGATGGCCGAACAACTGCGGCTCAAGGACAAGTTGCTGGATCGCGTCGAACAGCGCAGCAACGAACTCGCCCGCAGCAACACGCAACTCGAACAGCAGGTGGCCGAATACCTGCAACTGATTGAATCGCTCGAAGCCAGAGAGCAGCGTTACGCGATGGCCGTCCGCAGCGCCAATGACGGCATCTGGGACTGGGATCTCAAAACCAATGAGGTTTATCTGTGCCCGCGCTGGAAGGAAATGCTCGGTTATGCGGAGGGCGAAATCAGCACAAACCCGGACGAACTGCTGGACCGCATTCACCCGGAAGACCAGGAACTCTTCAAGGCCGACCTCGAAGCCATTCTCTGCGGCTGGACCTTACAGTTTGAAAACGAACACCGCCTGCGCCACCGCAGCGGCGATTATCGCTGGATGCTGAGTCGCGGCCTCGTGGCCAGGGAGGCGTCAGGCGCGGCTTACCGCATCGTCGGTTCAATCACCGATGTGACCGACCGCAAGGAAGCCGAACGGCAACTGCTGCACAATGCCTTCCACGATTCGCTGACCGGCCTGCCCAATCGCGTGCTGTTTATGGATCGCCTGCGGCGGTCGCTGGGCCGGGTCAAGCACCGGCCCGATTACCTGTTCGCCGCGCTGTTTCTCGATCTCGACCGCTTCAAGGTCATCAACGATTCGCTCGGTCATCACATCGGCGATCAACTGCTCGTCAGCATTGCCCAGCGCCTCGCGGCGGCGCTGCGGCCCGGCGATATGGTCGCGCGCCTGAGCGGCGATGAATTCGCCATCATCCTCGACCACATTTCAAACGTCAGCGATGCCACGCAGGCGGCGGAACGCCTGCAGCAGGCGCTCGCGCAGACCTTCACTGTCGCCGGGCGCGATATTTTCACTTCGGCCAGCATCGGCATCGCCATCAGCGACGCGGCCTATGAACACGCCGAAGACTTTCTGCGCGACGCCGACACGGCGATGTATCACGCCAAGAATCGCGGGCGCGGCTGTCTGGAACTCTTCGATACCGATATGCACGCGCGGGCCGTCGGCATGCTGCAACTCGAAACCGATCTGCGGCGCGCGCTTTCACACGATGAATTCAGGGTGCATTACCAGCCGATCATTTCGCTCGACAACCGGCACATCATGGGCTTTGAATCGCTCATTCGCTGGCAGCACCCGCAGCAGGGCCTGATTTCACCGGCCCGCTTTGTGCAGATGGCCGAAGACACCGGCCTGATTATTCAGCTCGATCATCTGGTCCTGCGCGAATCGTGCCGACAGTTGAAAATCTGGCAGGAAGAATTCCCGTCCAATCCGCCGCTCGCCATCAGCGTCAACCTCTCCGGCAAGCAGTTCGCGCAGCCTGACCTGATTGACAAAATCAGCCAGGTGCTTGAAGAAACAGGCCTCGCGCCTGAGAGCCTGAAACTTGAGATTACTGAAAGCTCGCTGATTGAAAATCCTGAAACCGCCGCGGCCACGCTGAAGCTGCTCAAGGATCTGGGCATGCGCATTTCGCTTGATGATTTCGGCACCGGCTATTCCTCACTCAGTTACCTGCACCGCTTCCCGATTGACACGATCAAGATTGACCGGTCATTCATCACGCGCATCAACCTCTCCAAG
>CAYWDW010000692.1:0-3450 GCA_964457105.1 uncultured Heliobacteriaceae bacterium | reverse complement strand
TGATACGGTGGCCGTGCAGGTCAGGCTCACTGAAAATCCGTTCAAGTTCAGAAAGAGTCCGGGCGGCAAATACCAGGTCACGCACGCCTTCGATCAGGCCGTAGTCAAAGGCGTCGGCGGCAGAAAGTACGATCCGGTCAGCGAGAGTGGTCGCATCAAAATCAGGCTGCAGGGCATTGACGCGCCGGAGCTGCATTATCACCTCAGCACGAAGCCGAAAAATATGACGCCTGAGCAGGAGGCGAAATTCAAGGCGCTCAACGCAAAGGAATACCGGCAGTTCTTTGGTGAATCGGCAGCGGTCGCGGCGGGTGAACTGCTCGCGCAGACCGGTCAGAACGTCATTCCCTGCACGGTCACGACCGAAGTTGAGCTGCCCAACGAAGTCTGCGATGCCTACGGCAGATTCGTCGGCGATGTGGTCGTGAAGGTCAAAAACAAAAACGTGAATCTCAACCGCTGGACGATTGAGCAGGGCTGGGCCTTTCCGACTTTTTATTCGTCAATGTCGGTCGCGCTGATCAACACGCTGCTCGTCGCGGCGCAGAAGGGCAGCGCAAAGCCGGGCCGCCCGGTCAAGCTGCTGCAAAAGACGATGGGCACGCTGGATGAAAGCCTGGTTTATCGCAAAGGCAGCAGCGTCACGCCTGACCCGGCGACTGACACCGGCCCGGTGCTGATGCCGAAACTGTTTCGCCGCCTGACCGAATGGACGATTCTGCATCAGTCCGGCGTGACTGCGGACAGCTTTCATCAGTTTCTGACAAAGAAGAAAGACAGTTGTTTTACGCTCAATGACTTTCTGGCGCAGGGCAGCAACAGCGCGACCGTCAGGTTCCTGAATGAATTCATTGACCCGGACGGAAAGATCAAATTCAATCCGTCTGAAATCGTGTTCCGCGAACTGCCATCACTGCTGCTTGGCCCTGATGGTCAGTCGGTGACGCAGTGGTAAAGTCGCCGGGCGGGGATGCAGAGGAAGGTTGTGGACAGAGTGTCAGCTTCCCGCACTGAGTGGTCATTGACCGGCGAAGCCCTGGCGCGGTTTCTGAGTTGTCTTGATGCTGACACCGAACGCGCGGGTGAAAAGTACGAGTCCGTCCGCCTGATGCTGCTGAAGTTTTTTGACTGGCGCGGCGCGCACTTTCCGGAAGAGTGCGCCGATGAAACGATCAATCGCGTGATTCGCAAAGTTGACGAAGGCGAAATGATCCGCGACATCCCGACCTATTGTCACGGCGTGGCGCGGCTGGTCTTTCTGGAAACGCTCAAACGTGCCGACAGCAGACGCGCTGACATCGAGGATGTCAGTCAGATGGACCTCGCCGCGCCCGAACCTGAACCCGAAGATCAGCGCCTGGCCTGCTTCAATCACTGCCTGCGTGAACTGCCGCCCGAAAGTCGGCAACTGATTATGCAGTATTACCAGGACGAAAAGCGGGCGAAGATCAATAACCGGCAGTCGCTGGCTGAACGCCTGGGCCTGCCGCTCAACGCCCTGCGCAGCCGGGCACAGCGCATCAGAAACCGCCTCGAAGAGTGCCTGACCCGCTGCCTGAAAAAAGAATGAAAAAAGGCCGACATGCATTGCGGGTTGCGGCCAGTTACGGGTGAGAGCGCCGGAAGTCCATCAGGCGCTCAGACCCGAACCCGACAATTGACGGAGGCCTTATGAATTCTCTGACCGTTCTGCTGGCCGCGATCCTGCTGCATCAGGCGCTGATTCTGTGCCTGATGGTTCAGCTTCGGCAGATGGCAAAGGCGAGTCGGCAGCGAGCCTCAGCGATGACCAGTCAGCAGGCCCGCAGCGCTGACACTATTGAGCGCCAGTCCCTGCGACGCGCGCAGCCGGAGCCGCACCGCGTGGGCGGAAACAAACAGTATTGCCGCATCTTCCCGGCACTGGATACGGCACAGACTCTGCCCTTCGATCCCAATGTCTTCGATTCCGACAACCACAGATGAAAGCCGGGACGCGATGACCCGCTACCTGCTCGGTGAACTGCCTGAGGCAGATCAGCACGCGCTGGAACAGGCATTTTTCACTGACAGCGAAAAGTTCGATCAGGTCTGGGCGGTTGAAAACGAACTGGTTGACGCTTACGTTCGCCACCGCCTGCCGCACCGCGAGCGGGAGCTTTTTGAGCGGCATTACCTGCAATCACCGAAACACCGCAAGCGCGTGGCCTTTGCCCGGCTGCTGCTCGAAGCCGCCGATGAGACTGCGGCTGTGCCGGTGACAGACTCAGCGCCGACGGCATCGTGGTGGCAGCGACTGCTTGAATCGCTGCGCGGGTCGCAACTGCTCCTCGTCGGTGCGATGGCCACCGCCATGCTGCTGCTGGCCCTCGGCGTCTTCCGGCTGCTCAGCGAACGCAGCCGCCTCAGCGATCAGCTTGCCAGCGAACAATCCGGGCGCATGGCCCAGGCGCAGCGCGAACAGGCACTCAGCCGCCGCATTCAGGAACTCGAAACACAGATCAACAGCGAGCGCCAGCACAGCGAACAGGCCAGCTCAGAACTCGCCCGGCTGCGCGAAGAACTGCGCAAAGCTCAGGCCCAACGGCCCGCCCCACAGTCATCACAACCCGCACTGCTTTCCTTCCTGCTCATTCCCGGCGGCGTGCGCGCAGGCGGCGAAATGCAGCAGCTCACGATTCCGCCTGGCATCCGGCAGGCACAGTTGCGCGTGAAAGTTGAAGCGAACGATTACCGCCGCTTTCAGGCGAAACTGCGCGCCGTTGATGGCGGCGAAATCCTGAGCCAGCCATCGCTCAAAGCAAACGCGCAATCATTCGTCACCGTCACCGTTCCCGCCAGCCGCCTGGATTCAGGTGATTACATTCTGACCCTCTCAGGCGTGACCGCTGCGGGCGACACCGAAGAGATCAATCGTTACTCCTTCCGCGTCAACCGCCAGTAAGCTCATTCCGCCTTTTCCTTCATCAGCTCAACTCTGCAATCAGCAATCCTGAATCGCTGAAACCCGGCGTCAGTTGGGGCGGCAGAAGTTTTTTCGCTGTGCTGAAAAAAAATCCGCGACATGTTTTTTCGCCCGGCGCCAGTACCAGGTGAAGGAAGAAAAAACGAATGAAAGACCACGAAGAACCATCAACAACTCAGACTGCAACTCAAAAGGAGAACAGAACCATGCGTAAGGAGATCAGAAATTTCACTAACCCGATGTTCACACTGCTCGCGCTCGTCGTCGTGACGATGGCGGTTTCGGCGCAGAGCATTTATACGAAGAAGTCCAACGTCAGAATTACCGACACCATCAGAACCGGCGCCGCCGCCGGGTCGGCGTCAGATCACATTTACGGCTACATTCGCTGGAAGAAGTCACAGGGTTTTCCGGCGGTCAAACAGCCGATTGATCTCAGAAACACCCGGTTCCTCAATACCCGGGCGATCAATCCCTGCGGGCGTTTCTCGGTGCGGGCCTGCTCC
>CAYWDW010000691.1:0-3455 GCA_964457105.1 uncultured Heliobacteriaceae bacterium | reverse complement strand
GGCCCGGCGACCTTGATCTCGACGCCTTCCTGTTCGGCCAGCAACCGCAGGCCAGTGTCTTTCAGCAGCGCCGAAAGCGAAAGGTTCGTGAACATGGCTAACTCGTGGTTTGCGGCCTGTTCGGTTGCCCGCTCAATCAGCACGACGGCTTTGTTCTGAAGATGTTTCTGCGCCAGTTGCTGCCCCAGCGATGCATCACTCAGGCGATTCTGGTACTCAACCAAATCCGCATAAAACGCCTGTGAATACGGGATAGGATAGGCCACATCCGAAATTTGCACGCCCGACAAACGCGGGCCATCCACCAGGCGATAGACATCCCCCAGCGTCGCGGAATGGTTGTCTCTTTTTTCCAGCGTGAAGGCGTGATCGGCGGGCAGCCGCTCATAAATGCTCTGCGTCACCACGATCTCGCCGCCTTCGGTTTCGTTTTCGGAAAGCTCTTCAATCGCGTCAGCCTCGACTCCGTACAAGCCACCGCTGAGCGAATAAAATTCTCCGTAGTGCGCGCCCAGCCCAATCTTCACGCGGCAGGTGCGCTGGATTTCATCCTGCATCGTAAGCAAGGCCGACAACAGCGTGGCGGCGCTGACCGACGGCGGATACAGCATCTGCGTGTTATCGGCAGCCCAGATGCCCAGCCCCTGCCCGCCGATGGCCGTGCCGTAGCCATACACGATTTCCTTCGGCTGATTGATGATCGCCAGGATTTCCAGCAAGCCATATTCTTTGGTCAGCCGGGTCAGCCCCGCCGTATCCGACGAGACGCTGTAGCCCGTCACCTTGTGCGGCTCCAGGAGTCGCAAGGCGTCTTCGTAGCTTTGCCCGCTGTCGAGCCAGTCGCCGATGACCTGCAACGGCAACCCGCCGGTAATGTCCTGCGTGATGTCAAATAAGCTCGCGCTGAACTGCTCTTTTCCCGTTATCTCTGCCATAAAGTCCCCTTTCTCTTGATGGAAGCAATCACAATCCGAAGCCAGGCCGCCGCTCTGACAGGCATGTCGGCTCAGCTCACAGCCTGTCCTGCCACTGCTGGCGATTCGACTTTTTCACCAGCCTTTGGTGAAAGCGAAATCCCCGCGTGATGCTGACGGAGTAAAGTGATTGATTGAATGCAGGCAGTCTACACGATCCGTTGGGCAGCTCAAGGCGAGCCGCCGGGTAAACCGAAAAATTGACAGACCGCTGACACCCGGCTAAGATGCCACCGCTTCCCCCAATCACCACGAGTTAACGGCGCCAGCATCAAACTGGTGTTCTGATATGCCCGAAGGCACGGTCACCCGCAACCGTGATTTCAGCCCCGTCTCATTGAGGCAGACCGGCGCAATGCAGTCCTGACCGGCTGATTGCCTGATCGGCGTCATAACATTCCTCACCCGATTTGAAGCTGTCGCTCCACTGATCTCACAATTCACGCAGTTCTTTTTCACGCTGTTTCGCCAGCCAGGAGTCAGTCTGATCGGCCCTGACTGTCTGCGCACAAAACCTCTGCTGTCGCTGACAGCACAACAGTCGTCTGTCCATGGGAGGTCGTCATGCCTGTTACGCCAACCTATCCCGGAGTGTATATCGAAGAGATTCCCAGCGGAGTCCACACCATCACCGGGGTTGCCACTTCGATCACCGCTTTTATTGGCCGGGCTGCGCGGGGCGCTGTCAATGACCCTGTGACCATCAACAGCTTTGGCGATTACGAACGCCTGTTCGGCGGGCTTTCGCTCGACAGCCCGCTGAGTTTCGCCGTGCGCGATTTTTATCTGAATGGCGGCAGCCAGGCGCTCATCGTCCGGCTGCACAACGGCGCAACGGCGGCGACCATTACGCTGCCCGCAGGCGCCGCGAGTCCGCCGGGCGGTGCGCTCGTGCTCGAAGCCGCCAGCGTCGGCGCGTGGGGGGCAAACCTGCAGGCCCTGGTTGATCACGACACCAGAAACAGGGCCGACACGAAACTTTTCAACCTGACCATCGAAGAAAAGTCCGGCGACGCACTGCTTGCCACTGAACGCTTTCTCAACGTCTCGGTTGATTCTGCCAATCCGCGCTTCCTGCCGCGCGTGCTGGAGCAAAGCTCGCTGCTTGTGCGCGTGAAAAAGGACAGCGGCGGCAGCTTTCAGCTTTCGAGCGTCCGGCCAGCGGAAACATTCACGCCGGCGAGTCCGCCCACCAGTCCGCCCACGCTCAAACCCGCGCCAGTCAAGGCCGTCGGCGGCACTGATGGCAGCGCGCTCACCGATGCACAATTTACCGGGCCGGGCAGCGAAGGGCAGAAGACCGGACTCTTTGCCCTGCAAAAGGCCGATCTTTTCAACCTGCTCTGCATTCCGCCTGACACCTCGTCGGGCGATGTCACCCCGGCGCTCATCGGACAGGCAGCGGCCTATTGCGAAAAGCGCCGCGCCCTGCTGATCGTTGATCCGCCGAGCGCGTGGACGAACAAGGCGACGGCGAAAAATCAGTTCACTGACGCGACGACTGATTTCATCGGCACGCGCAGCAAAAACGCCGCGCTCTTCTTTCCGCGTCTGAAGCAGCCGAATCCGCTGCACGACAATCAGGTTGAAGAGTTCGTGCCGTGCGGCGCAGTGGCCGGAGTCATGGCGCGCACCGATGCCACGCGCGGCGTGTGGAAAGCGCCCGCCGGACAGGATGCCACGCTGGCCGGAGTGCCCCAACTGAGCGTTTCACTCACCGATGATGAAAACGGCGAACTCAATCCGCTCGGCATCAACTGCCTGCGCGCCTTTCCCGTGACGGGCCGCGTCGTCTGGGGCGCGCGCACATTGCAGGGCGCTGACCGGCTGGCTTCGGAATGGAAATACATTCCGGTGCGACGGACGGCGTTGTTCCTGGAAGAGAGTCTCTATCGCGGCACGCAGTGGGTGGTCTTCGAGCCGAATGATGAACCGCTCTGGGCGCAGATTCGCCTGAACGTCGGCGCGTTTATGCAGAACCTCTTTCGCCAGGGCGCCTTTCAGGGACGCACGCCGCGCGAGGCTTATCTGGTCAAATGCGACCGGGAAACGACGACGCAGAATGACATCAACCTGGGCGTCGTCAACATCCTGGTCGGCTTCGCGCCGCTCAAGCCTGCCGAATTCGTCATCATCAGAATTCAGCAACTCGCCGGACAGATTGAAGTCTGAAGGAGGACACGATGGCTCAGTTCACCGTCAATGCCACCCGATTCGATCCGTACAAGAATTTCAAGTTCCGTGTGAAATGGGACGGGCGTTATGTCGCCGGCCTCAGCAAGGTCAGCCTGCTCAAGCGCACGACCGAAGTGGTCAAACACCGCGAAGGCGGCGACCCGTCAAGCAGTCGCAAATCGCCAGGCCGCACCGAATTCGACGCCATCACGCTGGAACGCGGCGTGACGCACGACACTGAATTTGAGAAGTGGGCCAACAAGGTGTGGAACTTCGGTTCCGGCCTCGGCGCTGAAGTCTCGCTCA